>JAKAHT010000006.1:9090-30229 GCA_021814805.1 bacterium | reverse complement strand
AATGTTTCCTGGAGCGAAAGCGACACCGTTGATCATTTTAATTGGAGCGCTCAATCTTTGCCGTCAGGCGCCAAGTCAAATTTTATACCGGTACAAAATCCGGTTGTGAGTAGCGGCGTATTTTCGGCTATATGGGATACTTTGGTGCCCAATTCGGAATATAAATTCTGGGTAGAGGCCTGTACTCTGGTCGGAGCTTGCACCTCAGCTACGCCAAGTAATATAGCAACGACCGGAAGTCTTCCTCCGACGCCCCTTCCGCCGGTTTCAGTTACGTCTACTGAATGGACCGTTTCAGCTTCAGGAGCGGCGCTTAATATGAGCTGGGACGCAAGTGGTATTGGTTCGTATGGCGGATTTAGAATAATGAGGGCCGACGGCGGTTCGAGTACTTTTAATATCATAAATACTTTTTCCGGGGACGTTTTCAAACAAAACGGGAGTCAATGGTCTGATGCCGTTTCGACCAGTACATCCCATACTTACCGTATTTACACTTATCAAACAGATAACGGATGCTTCGATACCAATGCCATAGACCCTTCAAGAAGGACAATCAGCAACAGTACGGTTCAGTCAGCCTGGATAAATTTTTCTTCTTCATATAAGACGGTTCAAATTCCGGCGAGCCCGGCGAATTTAAATGTTGTTTTACAAAACAACGGCGCAAGCGGAAACTTTTCTTGGAACTCTGTCTCCGGCGCCACTTGGTACGACTTTCAGGTTTCTCCGGCCCAAGATTTCAGTTCGGGAACGTATTCAGCAAGCACGACCAATCCTTCCATCGGGCCGATAAATTTCGGCGGCAACCAGAATTATTATTGGAGAGTCAGGACTTGTGAAATATCGAGTAGCAATACCGGCTGTTCCGCCTGGAGCAATGCTTCGTTCTACGGCGGATACCTGCCTCCGCAAAATCTCCATTCCTACGCTTATATAAACATTAACGGTACCGGAGCGGCCAAACTTTATTGGACAGACCAAGCGACTTATGACCACACTGTGGATATTTTCAGGAAAGTCTCAACGGACAGTTCTTTCAATTTGGCTTCGCCCGTAGCTACTCTTCAGCCGACTTGCCAAGGCGGTATATGTAACATTTACCCCACGGAATACAATGATTCGACGAGTTCTCTCCCGCTGGGGAGTCAATATGATTATGAAGTTATGTTTGTACATAGTGCCTGTCAGAGCAATATTTTAAACTGCCCTTCGGCGACGACCACGGCTGATTTGAATATATCTCCTCTCGCGGGTTACGCCTGGTCGAATGCGAACGGCGACGGCGGTTCGCCTCATGGTGTGGGGTGGATAAGTTTCAGCGGCGTGTCTTCCGACGGCAATCCTTATGGTGTTTATAAAGAAAATTCTACCGGCGTTCTCTCGGGTTACGCCTGGTCGAATTACGGCTGGCTTTCCTTCAACGGATCTGATCTTTCCGGTTGTCCTTCAGGCAGTTGTGTGGCGCAGGTCGGGGGCGGAGGACAGGTTACCGGCTGGGCAAAATTCCTCGCGGCTGATCCATCGAACGGTAACTGGACAGGCTGGCTTGGATTGAACGGTTCGAACTACGGTTTGACTTATGCCGGCGGAAAATTTTCCGGATATGCTTGGGGAGATACTGTCGCTGGCTGGACGTCTTTTTGCGGAACGGCTTTGGATGGGAGTAATTATTGTGTAACATCCCAATCGGCTCCTCAAATAACAAATCTTCAAGCTTCCACATCGAGTATAGCGGTCGGATGGAGTAACCCGCAGGATTTCCCTGGAGGCAACCAGATTTTTTATAATACATCAACCAATCCTTCTGGTTGGATAATTTTGAAGGTTACAAATTCCACATCTTCCGGTAATTATTCTTACGTAATACCCAATCTTCTCCCGAATGTTAAATACTATGTAAAAGTGCGAGGATTGATGCATTAAACCTACCTCTTCCTTTTTTCTGTCATTTGTGGTATAATATAAAAAGTTAAGGAGAAATCCTTTTAATTTAATCAACCGATTGAAAAACAAAAGCTCAGAAAGGAGCGAATATCATGAAACGCAGTGTGTTCCTTTTGGTACTCGCGTTCTTTGTGAGCGCAGTATCGATAGTATTCGGACAAGAGAGTCTGACGACCAATTTCCAGGTTAAAAAAATCCTCGATGCCGGAAAGATAAATGCCGCTATTGCCTCTTTGTATGCCGATAGTGCAGGGAATATTTTCGCTGGCACTTACGGTCAGTATCTTTACCGTTCAAGCGATAATGGTACTACTTGGGTACAGTTGAAAAACGGTCTGGAAGGCAAGCTGGCATTCAATACTGTATATGTTATTTCGGCTATCTCAGATAGTTCAATGTTCCTTGGAGGTTCTGGAAATTTCCTGAAGTCAACCGATGGTGGAAATAGCTGGAATGAAAGTTTTTCCACGCCCTATGCAAGTTCGATAGCCAGCAGAGATAGCAATGTCTTTGTGGCTACTGGGGGATCTATACTCAAGTCCACTGATAATGGAAACAGTTGGAATAGTGTTCTAAATCCTCCAGACAGCTGGTTTGAAGCAGTTTTGATTACCAAAACAGGCACAGTGCTAGCTGGCGATGGCAACGGCGATCCTCAAGGGCGCGCCGGAGGTATATGGCGATCACCATACGGAGGCGATTACTTATCTTGGTCACGTTCAAATGACGGCTTGATAGGTATGATTGGTACCATTGGAGACGGCACTCTGGATTCTAACGGAAATATGGCTGCTAACGGCTATAACATCTGGGGTTTCGCATGTGACACTTCTTCCGGAATTGTCTATGCGGCAACAGATGGAGAAGGCATATTTCGTTCTGACAACGATGGTGAGTCATGGATGCAAGTGAAAGGAAAGACCCCGATGCCCATGTATGCTTCAGCTGTACTATCTATCAATGGACGAGTCTTTGCGGCTTTCCATCATGATATAGGTACCGGCATTATGGGAGAAGGCGGATTTTACTTTTCAGATGATTCAGGAAACACTTGGCAGGAAATAAATTTAAATGAAGTTGGTCCATATCCTGTGAGTGTTAACTGTTTGTATCCTTACGGAAAAGATCGAATTCTTGTGGGAACCGATGGTGGTGTTTATATAGTTCAGTCAACTATAACCGCTGTCTCTCCCACTCCTTCTATTGTTTCCACCTTCCATCTTTCTCAGAACTACCCGAATCCATTTAATCCTACGACCACTATTCAGTTCTCGGTCCAAAAGAGAAGTCTCGTAGTGCTCAAGGTTTATAACATCCTGGGACAAGAAGTTAAGACTTTAGTCCAAGGTGAAATAAGCCCTGGTTCTCATGAGATAATGTTTGACGGATCATCACTTCCGTCAGGCACATACATCTATCGGTTAAGTGCAGGCAACTACACCGAAACCAAGAAGATGATGCTCTTAAAGTGATTCTTCCAAAAGAGGTTCAACCATAAAAAGTTGAACCTCTTTTCCGTTTTAGGTGCTTTACTTTTAACCATATTTCTCGATTTGATATAATAATAGAAAATGACGGGGAAGAAATTTTATTTGATTTTCTTTGTAGCTGTACCGGTGATTCTCATAGGTTTCACGGCCCTTCTGGCCCATGCCGGAATCTGCACCCAAGCCTACTGTGATTCCGATGTCTTAAGTGCTACCACAACTTATAATTACGGTTTCTACTGCGGCACTCCGGCGACTACAAGCGTAACTGTGGGCTGGAGTATAAACGATCCGAGCGTTACCTATATAAACATCAATGATTCGCTCCTTCATGCTAACTACACCCGCCCGGTGTCTCCGCCTTGGCCGGGGAGTTACACCATAAACAATCTCTCTCCGGGAATGACGTATTATTATTCTGCTACCTTAGGGTATGGTCCGAGAAATTCTCCGGGTACGCCGGGAACGCCCACACCAGGTACCATTGCTTGTCCAACAGCCGGTGCAGCCACTTCTTCTCCAACTGATGCCCCGAATCTTTATGCTTTTTCGCTCGGTACATCAAGTTTGGTTTTAAACTGGCAGGATATGGTCACATCGGATCGCCAGTATCACTTTGAATTACAGCGCATGAGAGCAACGCCTTTGAAGCCGATTCAAAGCGCGGTGAATTTAACTTCCTTTGGTATAAGCTCGACGAGCGTCGGTATAAATGTCGGTTGGAAAAATGTCGACACAGTGCTCCCGGCTTTTGCTCAAATAGTAAGGACGTCGGCTCAAGTGGGGCAATTCGCTCCCGGCGACTTGAGTGTTGCGACCACCACCTCGGCTACGAGTTCTCCTAATACTAGCGTTACTTCGACCATAACTGGACTTAAAGAACTCACCACTTATTATTTCAAAATAAATTCGTGTTTCGGCGATGCAAATGCAATACCGTCGGATGTTTATACAAAAAATTATTTAAGCAGTCATCCCGACGTTTCCTTCGCCAACTCGACCCTGTTTGATGTGAATCCAGAAAGCGTTTCGTCTAGGCCCTGCAGTGATTTTTATCCGGCGACCAGTTCGTTCCCGTCGGTCTTGACGCCGCCCTATGCTCCGTCAAATTTGACGATTACCGATGCCGGTGCCCACTATGTGACACTCGCTTGGACTAACAATTCAAGCGGCGCCACCGGTTTCACGATTGTAAAAGATGGCAGTACGCTTGTGTATTCGTTGCCGGCCAGTCAGACAAGTTATACTGATTCCGGACTTTCTCCCAACACTTCGGCCAATTATCAGGTTTATGCTTATTATCAAAATGGTTCCCTAAGACTCTACTCGGCTTCATCAAATACCACTACCGGCAGTACGCTTAACGGCGGAACTATAGTTATACAAACCACCATAAACGGAGTTGCAACATCCTCTGTCGGAGGATGTAAGGTTAACATGAGCGGACCCGGCGTATACAACCAGTCGTATTCTTGCAGTTCTTCGCTCGCCTCGCAGGAGATAGGGGATTATTACTTCCAGTGGAATGGCGTCTATCCTCCGGGAGCCAACACCACGACGCCGCCCACGACAACCGTGAGTCCTCCATCAAACTATCTTTCAAATAACGGCACATTGACCTATACTTTGGCTTTTAAGCCGGCTCCGACCGGTCCATACGGGATGTATGAAAATCCCAATTCTCCACTTATGGCCGACATATCGAGCGTCGTTTCGGGATTGTTCGATGGTATTGGGAACGCTTTCCAAAAAGCCGTTTCGAATGTCAACGGATTATTTTATGCGATGGGTCACTTGATTGACCGGGGAGTGGCTTACCTTTCGAACGTATTCATAGCTGAAGGCCAAACGACGGGAAACGGCATGTATAATAATTATTTCCAAACAGTTCAAACAATACCCTCGACGACCTATTATTACAGAGATAACGGTTTGATTTCCGGGACGGTTTATATTTACCGTATCCGCGTAGTTTACGACAGTGGAACCGGCGCCACTTCAAGCAACTGGTCATACCCGGCGGCGGCGAGAACTTTCAGTAGTTCAGCTGATTGTCCTTCCTGCACGACCGGCGGCGGTGGAATTTGTGTGGCTTATGGTGTCTGCAAAGCTGGTTTAAGCGGTACCCCTCCCCAAGGTTCGACTCAGTGCGGAACCGGAGGCGATTGCACGAGCATAGGAAAATCTGCCAGCCCGATATTCAAGGAAAAATAATCAAGTCCTCGCGGCAGTAAGCGCCCAAACTTTTTTCGCTCCATTTATTTTGAGAAGTTTTGCGATTTCTCTGGTAGTCGATCCTGAAGTGAAGACATCGTCAACGATTATGAAATTTTCTCCGGATACCTTTCCTTTATTTGTAAGGCGGAAAGAATCTTTTATGTTTTCTTCTCTTGATAGGTAGGATTTTTGCTCGGTTTGAGAAGGAGCTTTCCTGGATTTTATGATCATTGATTTTTCCATGGATATATCATGGAAAATATCGGATTCTTTGAGATAAAAAACCAGCCACTCGGAAATCAGGAGTGATTGGTTGAAGCCGCGCTTCCTTTCTTTGGATTTATGAAGTGGTACCGGGATTATGGTTGCCGAGAATGCGCTGGCAGGAGACTTCTCTAATGTTTTCAGAAGATATTGGGACATAAAGAAAGCGAGAGGTTTAGCTGCCGTTTTCACTCTTTTGTATTTCAAAAGGTGAATGATTTTTTGGACGATTTTGTCTTCAAATTTAAAAGGCGAAGCCAGTATGAACTTTTCCCCTTGATGGCATTTTGTTTCCGGGCCCGGCAGCCTTTTCTTGCAGGCCGGGCAGAAAAATCCGGAGATATATGAAAATTTTTTAAGACACCCCTCACAGAAAGAAAGCTCTCTTTCTGGTTCGGAAAGAATTATGGAACAATTGAGGCACAGCGGAGGAAAAACAGCGTCGAAAATTATTTTTAAAATCTCGCGAAGACGCTTCATTATGTGTTAAAATTATAACGCAAATGAAACTTAATTTCGTATCTGATTTTTTCAGCGACATCCTGAATTTTTTCAAAGGAAGAGCTATTCTGGGCGTCGACATCGGTACGGCGTCCATAAAGATAGCCGAAGTCAGTGAAAAAAACGGGCGCTATAGTCTTGTAAACTACGGTATATTGGAAACCAAAAGCTACTTAAACCATCCGAACAAAGCCATTCAAACCAGTTCGCTTACCATAGTGGAAAAAGATACTTCCGATGTTCTTAAAATACTAATTAACGAGATGAAGCCTAAAACAAAATTGGCCACGGCTTCGATACCTTCTTTTTCTTCTTTTTCCACGGTCATAGACATGCCTCTTTTATCGCCCACTGAAACGGCCAAGGCCGTTTCTTTCCAAGCCCCCCAGTATATACCCATTCCGGTCCAGGAAGTCATGGTTGATTGGTTCAAAATAGATGAATTTCAAAATGAATCAGGTCAAAAATTCCAGCATGTTTTTGTTGTGGGTATTTCCAAGAATCTGATCCAAAAATATAAGAATGTTTTTAAAGAAGCCGGCTTGAGACTCGTGGCTCTGGAGTTCGACGGTCTGCCCATTGTGAGAAGTCTTATGGATTCGGGAGACGATGAAACAGTGATAGTAGATATCGGAGCTGAAAGCACTGACATATTCGTGGCTTCCAGGGGACAGCTTGAGATAAGCGGGGAAACCGATTACAGCGGTATTCATCTTACTCAGTCGGTGGCTAGGAGTCTCGGGATAACCTCCATGCGTGCCGAAGAACTGAAAAGAAGGAAGGGTTTATCTTCGGATGGTCCGGAATCGGAGTTATCAACATTAACTATTCCTTTTTTGGATGTTATAATACAAGAAGTAAATCATGTCGCGGAAGTTTTTAAGAGAAGATACGGCCGGGAAGTGAAGAGATTGATGATGGTCGGAGGGGGAGCCAATTTGATAGGTATAGGCAGATACTTTGCAAAACAAACGGGTCTTATCGAAGCCAAGCCGAATCTCTTCAGAAAGATATCCTATGATTTAAAGCTGGAGCCGATACTCGGTCGGTTAAACAACGAACTTCCGACAGCCATAGGCTTGGCTGAGAAGTATTTTCAATAGTCATAAGTTATGGAAATTGATCAAAACAGGACAAATTCCAATATAGGAGCGAGTGAACAATTTTTGAATTCGCCGCCCACTATCGGCACGCCGTGGCGTCTTTTTGTTTTTTCTGTCCTCCTTTTTGCCTTTGCTCTTTTGGTTTATTTCGGCCTCAAGGTGGGTTATGAGAATTATTTGAAATCCAGGTCGGCAAGCTTGGACGGAAGCCTGACTCAGCTTTCCAATTCAATCAGCCAGGAGGATCAGCAAAAATTCATCGCCATTTACTCTCAAATAGTGAATCTTCAAAAAGCTTTAGGTAGCCACTTCTTCACCGGAAATATTTTCCCGTTCCTCGAAAAAAACACGCTGCCTCAGGTCTATTATTCCGAAGCTCAGTTCGACAGCAATAATTACAAGCTGCAGCTTACCGGACAAGCTTCTTCTCTTCAAACTCTCGCCGAGCAGATATCTCAGTTTGAAGGAGCACCCGAACTGTCCAATGCGGTTTTGACCAGCATGAATTTCAATCCGGGTGGCAACACTTCTTTCACTATCAACCTGACTTTTAATCCAAGCTATTTATCCAAGCCAATATAAAAATGAAAGGTTCAACCAAAAGAGCGTTAAGCATATTGTTCTCGGTCTTCTTTTTGATAGCCTCTTTTATCGTTTATACCAATCTTATTCAACCTGAGATGGGTACGGCAAGCGAACTGCAAGCCGAGGTGGCTTCAAAAAATAACGCTTATCAGAGCCAGAAGAATGCCGTTGCTCAGGTTTCTAAACTGATAGGTCAATTCCAAAATGCCACCGCCCTCCAGGAGTCTCTTTCCTTGGGAATGCCCATAGGTCCTGGCATTACACAGGCTCTGAATCAGTGGTATGCCATTTCCGGCAATTCCCAAGCCAATGTTCAATCACTCGACATAAAATTGAATAATTCATTATCTCCGGCAGCGCAGCCGCTCACGAAAAGGATGGGCACGGTGGTCGTGAATCTGGGGGTCGTTGGTACATATGATTCGATAAAGCAATTTTTGAATTCGCTTGAATCCAATGCGAGAGTGATAAATGTTTCTTCCTTGGATTTCAAGCCGGTCGGCCAAGCCACGGGCAGCTCGCCTTTATATTCGCTCGAGCTCACCGTCAATACTTTTTATCAAGAAAACTAAAATGGCTATCATAGTTCAAGAAGAGAAAAAACCGGTCAATTGGCTGAATCTCATAGTAGTAGTGGTTTTTGTGGTCCTTATATTTGCAGTCGCTTATTTCATTTTCTTCAACAAGCCGGAATTCATCGATGTGGTCTTGCCGGGTAATTTGAAAGATATAAATACTTTGTCTCAGGTGCAGATAAATCCGGGTCCGGTAGTCGATGAACTTCAAAAATATTTCACCACCAATTACAATCCTTCATTGGTTCCGCCGGCTCCCGGAAGGGCTAATCCTTTCGTGCCGTTTTAAAATCAATAATTGATGACCGATCAAGAATTTATAAAGGAGCTTATAAAAAAGAACCTGATTTCGGATCAAATGGGCTCCAGGATTTTGCGCGACGCTTCTCTTCGCGGAGAAAAAGCGGAGGATATGATTTATCAAAGTCGCTTAGCCGACGAAGTATCGGTGGCTAAAGTGAAGAGCGAACTTTTGAATATCCCCTGGAGAAAAGTGGAAGTATCGAAGGTGACCCCCGATTTGATTTCCTTGATACCTAAAGACACTTCCAAAACCTATAAGGTTATACCAATAGAGAAAAACGGCGACATGCTTGTTGTCGGAATGCTTCATCCGGACGACGTCCCGGCCCAAGAAGCTCTGAAATTCATAGCCAAAAAAGAAAGGCTTAGTTTGGGGGTTTATATCGTGACGCCGTCCGATCTGACGGCAGTTTGGAGAAAATATACGCCTTACAAAAATGAAATAGAATCAGCAGTCGAAGAGATGGGCAATGTAAAGCAAGCTGATTCTTTGCTTGTTTCTCTCGAGGATGAGGGAGGTACCGGAGACTCGGCGCCGGTCATAAAAATAGTGGCCTCCACTTTGAGAGAAGCAGTAGATGAAATGGCCTCAGATATTCATGTGGAGCCTCAAAAATTGAGATTAAGAATTCGTTTCAGGGTGGACGGCGACTTGAAAGAGATGGCGTCTTTGCCCATAGCCTTGAGCCAGCCGGTAGTCTCGCGCATAAAAGTGCTCGCTAAACTTAAACTCGATGAGACAAGAATTCCTCAAGACGGAAGATTTCGGGCGGTTATCGCCGGCCGGGACATAGATTTCAGGGTGGCCACTTTCCCGACGCCTTCGGGAGAAAAAGTAGTTCTCCGCGTTCTCGACCCGACGGTGGGCCTTAAGGGACTCCAAGAACTCGGTCTCAATAATTACAACTTCGGTATTTTGGAGGACGCTTTGGATTCTCCTTACGGAATGATTTTAATAACCGGTCCCACCGGATCCGGTAAAACCACAACTCTTTATGCTGTTATGCAGAAAGTTAATTCTGAATCGGTGAACATCGTGACCTTGGAAGATCCGGTTGAATACTTCATGGAAGGAATAAACCAATCCCAAGTTAAGCCGGAAATAGGTTATGATTTTTCTTCCGGCTTGAGGCAGATATTAAGGCAGGATCCCGACATCATAATGGTCGGTGAAATAAGAGATTCGGAAACGGCCAACCTGGCCGTGAATGCGGCCTTGACCGGTCACCTGATGCTTTCCACTCTTCACACCAACAATTCCTTGGGCGTCGTTCCTCGCCTTATAGATTTGGGAGTGCCGGGATTTCTCTTGGCTTCCTCTTTGAATCTGATGCTCGCTCAAAGATTAGTTGGAAAATTATGCCCCAAGTGCAAGAAACAAAAACCTGTTTCCGGCGAAGTCGAGAAAATGATAGACGAAGCTTTGAAAAACCTGCCGGAAAAAGCCAAAGCAGAAGGCGCTAAATACAAGAAACCGTATAGTTCTTGGTATGCGGAGCCCGATCCGAAGTGCGAGGTTTGCAACGGCCGCGGAGTGGTGGGCCGCATCGCCGTATTCGAAATATTTAAAATGACGAGAGAGCTTTCGGATATAATAAGCAGGGGATTTACGGAAGGAGCTTTGATAGATGAATCAGTGAGGCAAGGTATGGTCACCATGAGGCAAGACGGAATTTTGAAATCTCTCGAGGGCGAAGTGATGCTCGAAGAGGTGATAAGAGAAACGGAATAGCGAGTTGTGTTAGAATTTAAGAAAGATGGCTCAAGATTATAAACAAAGATTAAATAATTTACTTGTCATTACGGCTAAGCAAAACGCTTCGGATCTTCATCTCGCTGTCGGCCGCCGGCCGACCATAAGGGTGGACAGCGTTTTGATACCCATAGCGGAAGAGGCGATACTCACCAAAGAAGATGCCGAAGGTTTGGTTTTTTCCCTGTTAACCGAGGAGCAAAAAGTTTCTTTCTTAGACAGGAAGCAACTCGATTTTTCATACAATTATGAAGATAAGGCCAGATTCCGGGTTAACGTTTATTTCCAGAGAGGATTCGTGGCCGCCGCTCTTCGTCTCATACCCGCCAGAATAAAAACAGTGGAAGAGTTGAATTTACCGCCGATACTTCATGATTTTACTAAACTCAATCAAGGTTTTATTTTGGTCGTCGGCCCGGCCGGTCACGGCAAATCCACCACCTTGGCGGCACTTTTGGACGAAGTAAACCATAAGAGGAATGATCATATAATAACCATAGAAGATCCTATAGAATACATATTTTCCCAGGACCGGTGCATTATTTCACAAAGAGAAGTCGGAGCCGACACTATTTCTTTCAATTCGGCTCTTCGAGCGGTTTTAAGGCAAGATCCGGACGTTATCATGATAGGAGAAATGAGAGATGCCGAAACGATTGCGACCGCTATGACGGCTGCCGAAACCGGCCACTTGGTCTTTTCCACTCTCCATACCAACTCGGCTTCTCAAACCATAGACAGAATAATAGACAGTTTTCCTCCCAATCAGCAGGGTCAAATAGTTTCCCAATTGGCTTCGACTTTGGTGGCTATAGTTTCGGAACGTCTAATACCTCAAGTCGGCGGAGGCAGGATTCCTTCGATGGAAATAATGATAGTGAACGCTGCCATAAGGAATTTGATACGCGAGAGAAAAATTTATCAGATAGACTTGGTGATAGAGACAAGCATTCAAGAAGGAATGATATCCTTGAACAGATCTCTTGTTAATCTCATTAAGAAAAAAGAAGTATCTCTCGAACAGGCCGAATCTTACTCGTTGAATCCGGCCGAGCTCAGGATTCTTCTCGAAAGAACATAGTATAATTAATACGCATGAAGTTTTCTTATAAAGCGAGAACTAAAGAAGGGGAACTGCAGGTGGGTAATGTTGATTCGTCATCGCGTGAAGCGGCCTTGGCCATACTTTTGAGCCATAGCTTGTTCGTTTTGAGTTTAGAGCCGGTAGTGGAAAATACCTGGCTTTCCAGGATTTCCGAGTTTTTCAAAAGAGTCAGGATGCAGGATCTCATGATTTTTACCAGGCAATTTTCCACTCTTTTAGGTTCTCAAGTCCCCTTGTCCGACAGTTTGGCTAACCTCTATAAGCAAACAACCAAGCCGGTTTTAAAGGAAGCTATCTACGAAATAGCTTCTGACATAGATGCCGGATTTTCTTTGTCGCAGTCGTTGGGAAGGCACCCTGGAATATTTTCGGAATTTTACGTCAATATGGTCCAATCGGCCGAGGTGACCGGCCGCTTGAGCGAAGTTCTGAACTTCTTAGCTGATTATCTGGAAAAACAAACTGCTCTTGTTTCTAAGATAAAAAATGCTTTGACTTATCCGGTCTTCATTATTGCCCTTTTCGTAGTGGTCGTTATCATAATGGTCACCATGGTTTTTCCTCAGATAACGCCGATACTTCAGGAATCGCATGTGGCTCTTCCTATAACTACTCAAATACTTTTAGGCGTTAGTAATTTTATGATGAAGTGGTGGTGGACAGTCGTCATAGGGCTCGTAGCTGTGGTTTTGATTCTTGTTGATTATTTCCAGACTAACGAAGGTAAGGCTGTTTTGGACACCATAGTGCTTAAGACACCGATACTCGGCAAAATGCTCCAGAAACTTTATGTTTCGAGATTTGCCGAATCGGCCAGGGTTCTCATAAAAGGAGGTCTTACCATACCTCAAGCCGTTGAGATATCTTCGAGGGTTATAGGAAGCACTATTTATCAGGAGCTTCTCCACGATGCCGCCGAACAAATAAGAAAAGGGAAGCTTTTGTCTCAAGCTTTGTCTGCCATGCCGGAATTTCCACCGCTTGTTTCCCAACTTATTTCCGTGGGAGAATCGACCGGCCGTTTGGAAGATTTACTAGGAAAAATAAACGATTTTTATTCCCGCGAAGTCGAGAATACCGTTGAAAATTTAGTTTCGCTTATTCAGCCGATACTTATGGTGGTTATTGGTGTCATTATAGCATTCCTCTTTGCTTCCATACTCTTGCCTATCTACAGCCTGTCTCAAACTTTCTAAAGGTTTTCCTCAGTCTTTGTATGTTATAATAAGTACAATAAAAAGAGGTCGAAAATTAATTTAGAAAAACAAAAATGCAGAAAAAACAATCGGGTTTCACGCTCATAGAAATGCTCGTCGTTATCGCTATGATCGGACTCCTCTCCGCAGTGCTCCTTGTGGCCTTAGGTCCTTCGAGGAAAAAAGCGCAGGATTCCAGGATTATTTCCGATTTGAACCAAATAAGGAGTTTGATGGAATCGACTTACAATCCGAGCAACAGCACTTATGGCTCGCCGGATATTTCTAATCTGGTGACGGATGTGTCAAATAACGGCGGTTCTGTGAATTCCGCGACTACGACGAATACCTACCGGTTTTATTCCGCTTTGGCTTCGAATTCGTATTACTGCGTCGACAGCACTGGGTTTTCCGGCGTAGTGGCTTCTTCAAGCGGTATTTCAACCAGTACTTGTCAATAAAATTAAAATGAAGAGTTTCAATAAAAGGAGTCTCAAATCGGGTTTCACGCTCATAGAAATGCTCGTCGTTATCGCTATGATCGGACTCCTCTCCGCAGTGCTCCTTGTGGCCTTAGGTCCTTCGAGGAAAAAAGCGCAGGACACAAGGATAATATCCGACCTGAATCAGGTCAGGAATTTAATGGAAGTTAATTACAATCCGAGCACTGGGAGTTATTCTTCGCCTTACGGATCCCTGAATTATACGAACCTTCAGAACGACATAGCGAATAACGGCGGCAGTCTTCAGGCTTCGACGACAGTCTCTTCTTATGTTTATTACTCGAGATTGTCGTCGAGTCCTTCGAGTTATTACTGCGTCGACAGCAACGGGTTCTCTGCAATTATGACTTCGACACCGGCTGTTTCGAGAGGTGTTTGTCAGTAAATATGAATTTTTCGAGCTATAAAAACAAAAAAGGATTTACCTTGATTGAAATGTTAGTCGTGGTCGCGATAATCGGCCTTCTTTCTTCTATTTTACTTATAGCTTTGGGGCCGGCGAGGGACAAAGCCAAGGATTCGAGGATAATACAAGAAGTGAATCAAGTTAGATCCTTGGCTGAGACGACTTACAATATAACTTATTCCATAGACAATGTTCCGCCGGGAGCGGACCTTTCAACCATCAGTAACCAAGATTTGGTCCAGCTCGTAACTGATATAAATAACACCGGTGGTGAACTTATACTTGCTAAGTCGCCCAATAATAAAAATTTCGTCGTCTTTTCCAAACTGAATACCCAAGTCCCTGATTCTTCGACCGGTGCTTTGACGACCCAATACTACTGTGTCGATAGTTCAGGTCAGGCTTTGTTTTTGACCGCTTCGCCGGATTACACGAGTATTACGAGCGGTTCTTCTCCGGCTTCGTGCCATTAAGTATGATTTTTTATATACTGCTTTTTATTTTAGGCTTGGCCTTCGGAAGTTTCTTTAATGTTTTGATATTGAGATACGATCCCGAAGGAAGCCTTTTTAGTTTTAAGAGGCTTAGTGGTCGCTCTCATTGTCCTCATTGTTCCAAAGAACTTAAGCCATCGGAGCTTATACCTGTCTTAAGTTTTATCTTCCTTGGGGGTAGATGTTCTTCTTGTGGAGAAAGGATCTCATTTTTTTATCCCTTTACCGAAATATTAACCGGTCTTTTCTTTGCTCTTGTACCTTTCCTTATTAACAATTTTTATGGTGTGCCAGAGAGCACTTTTTTAACAGGCGGAGCGCCTTCCTGGTATTATTTACTGGTTTTTTTATGGCTCATCATATCATTGACCTTTCTTTTGGTGGCCCTCATAGATTTTAAATATTATGTGGTACCAGATGAGCTTAATTTAATTCTCTTTTTGGTCGGCATTTTCGTGTCATTTTTAATATTCTTTCATCCCAATTCACCGGCTCCTTTCCGGACATCATTTTTTGAAAATTACATTTTGATATTTTCACCTTTTGAAAATGTTTTGTGGAACCACTTGCTGGGATCGCTCATTGGAGGAATTTTCTTCTTGCTTCTTGTTGTATTGAGTCGTGGCAAAGGAATGGGTTTTGGTGACGTCAAACTGGCTTTGGCTTCTGGTATGGTTCTTGGTTGGCCAGACATGGGTCTTGCTGTTGCCATATCTTTTATAGCGGGAGGCTTTTTTGGAGCGCTTCTTCTTTTGCTTAAGACCAAGGGCATGAAAGATAAAATTCCTTACGCTCCATTTTTTGTCTTGGGAGTTTTTCTCACCATGTTTTTAGGTCACTCGATTATTTTTGGATACTTTAAGCTTTTCGGTTTCTAATGGTATAATCGTTAGTAATGAAAGGCGGTTTTACCCTCATTGAGACCCTTGTTGTTATAGCGATAGTCGCCATACTTTCGACCATTATCATAGCTTATTCCAATTCCGGGAATACGCGGCTGGCCTTATTTTCGGACCGAGCTAAAATATCGGGAGCTTTGGAAAGAGCTAAAAATTTATCTTTGGAAAAGTGGGGAGGTTATGGAGGAGGGGTGGCTTGCGGATATGGAGTTTATTTTTCAGTTCCTACCAATTCATATTTAATATATGGCTACCGGGCTCCGGATATAAATTCTTGTAATTCTTCGACAACTTTACCAGCCTATAATCCTTCAAGTCCCAACTATGAGGTTATCCAAAGCTTGTCTCTTTCCGGTGGTGTGACCTTCTCGAGTGTTTCAACTTCCAGCATTTATTTCGAGCCGCCTTATTTGAATTCCAACGGTGGGGCAGTGACATTGATGATAGGAGGTGGCAATACCACTTCCTCGGTTGAGGTCACTTCAGACGGAGGAGTTACTTCATTATGAAAATTATCAAGAATAAGGAAGGAAGCTTAATAATAGAATCGATGGTGGCTGCCGCTCTCGTGGTCGTCGGTCTTCTTGGTATGTTTCAGTTGATTTACCGGTCGTCAAACGTGGATAATTCCGTGATAGACAAGTTTCAGGCGACTTATCTGGCGGCTGAAGGAATAGAGGTGGTTAAGAATGTGATAGATACCAATATAGCGAATTCCTTACCTTGGAATTATAACTTAACGGATGGAACCTATGACGATGTATCGTTTGATAATTTAACCATTAACGGTTCTTATGGAGCGAGCACTATTTCACTCGACAGGACAGAAGGAGTTTTTGAAGGTCAAAACAGTATATTTCAGTCTGCAAATCCCGTTACGGCAACCATTTTTTCGAGGTCGGTCGGCGTATCAAGCAACGGAGGAAGTGAAATCGATGTATCTTCCACTGTTTCTTGGGTTGAAGAAGGCAACCCCAAGAGTGTCGTCTTGGAAGATCGTTTTTATAATTGGCGATGATCAAGAAAAATTCTAAAAATTCAGCTTTTACTTTAGCCGAGCTTTTGGTGGCTATGTCTCTTTTTATAATAATAGCGACGGTCGCGGTAGGTATATTCGTAAATTCCATAAAGGGAGAAAGAAGACTCATTTCCCTTATGGGTATGCAAAACAACGTAAGTTCCGCACTGGAGCAAATGGCGAGAGAGATGAGGGGCGGGTATATCTTTCAGTTAGGTCCCTTAAATTGCGCTGAAGACAAGTCGAGCGGACTCGTAGGGTCTGATTCCATATCATTTTTGAGTCCGGACGGTAATTCTTCGGTAAATTACTCATTATCCTCCGGATCTCTCACAAGAAACGGCAGTCCCATAACCTCGAGTAACGTCAATGTGTCCAACTTATGTTTTATAGTGTCTCAAAAACAAATAGGCGATCCGACTATGTACACAAGTTCGCCGGCTAATTCTTGCAATCCTTGGAGAATAACCATACTTCTCACCATGAGTCCGGGTTACACCAATCCTCTGGGTATAAATTCGATTCCAGTCGAAACCACGGTAAGCTCCAGGGTTTTGCCCAAGGATATTCCGAGGTTTATAAAATCAAGCTATCCGCAATATGCCGGCTGTAAATAAAAATAACAAAACAAGAGGACAGGTTATGATAATTGCCACCATATTTATGGGCGGACTTTTTCTTGTTGGAACAGCCATAGCGGGACTTCTTATGTTCTATCAGCTCAGGGAATCAGGTGACATACAAAGCTCGGCTTCGGCCATATTCGCCGCCGATGCCGGCGTAGAGAATTCGCTTTACTGTTACTACAACACTGTTAATTTAGAACATTGTACTGGTATGAGCGTTTGCGGTGTGGAAACAGATATATCGGGCGGGATATACGCTTCCTCGTCCATATCGGAGACTTGTTCCAATGTGAATGGAGTAAATATTCCCACCCAGTTTCAGGTTACGAGTTACGGATTTGCCAACGGAGCCGAAAGGGTGGTCGAGCGCTTCTTTGATTTGAGTAATACTTATTCTCCGTAAGATCATTTATGACGAAAGCAGAGGCAAAAAACAGGATTGAAAAATTAAAAAAAGAAATAAATAAGTACAGATACGCTTACCATGTTTTGGATAAGGAGCTTATTTCTCCAGAGGCCCTGGATTCATTGAAAAAGGAACTTTTTAATTTAGAATATGAATTCCCGGAATTCTTAACGCCCGATTCTCCGACTCAAAGGGTGGAGGGTAAGCCGCTTAAATCTTTCAAAAAAGTTTCTCATGAGCGTCCCATGATTTCTTTCGATGATGCTTTTTCGGAAGAAGATATGTCATCCTGGTTTTCCCGTTTGGAGAATTTCTTGGGCCGGAAAGTGGAAAATTCTGGTAAAAATTTCGCCACTTTCTACTGTGAACTCAAGATCGACGGATTGGCTATAGAGCTTGTTTATGAAAAGGGTGTTTTGGTTCAGGGATCGACAAGGGGAAACGGTACGGTAGGCGAGGATGTCACTCAAAATTTAAGAACCATAGAAGCTATTCCTCTTAATCTCTTGCCGCCTGAAGAAGCGGCTTTGAATTTAAAAAAAATGGGTGTTGATCCGAGAAAATACAATTTAAAACCGGATCATTTGGTGGTGAGAGGAGAGGCCTTTTTGACCAAGAATGAATTTGAAAGAATAAATAAAGAACAGGCGAAAAAAGGGGAAAAGATTTATGCCAATCCTAGAAATATCGCCGCCGGGTCGATAAGGCAACTGGATCCCAAGATAACCGCTTCAAGAAAACTGGACTCGTTTCAATATGCACTTTTTACCGATTTGGGCCAAGAGTTTCACGAAGAAGAGCACTTGATCTTAAAAGCTCTCGGATTTAAAACAAACCCGCATAATAAGGGAGTAAATTCACTGAAAAAAGTCTTTGAATTCAGAGATTATTGGGCCGATCACCGGGGAGAAATCCCATACGAAATAGACGGGACGGTCGTCATAATTAACGATAATGAATTATTCGAGAGGGCCGGGGTGGCCGGTAAGGCTCCGAGGGGCGCCATAGCTTACAAGTTTTCTCCCAAAGAGGCTACTACCAGGATTTTGGATATAAAGGTTCAGGTGGGCAGGACCGGAGTCTTGACGCCGGTCGCCGAAATGGAACCGGTCGTGGTCGGCGGGGTCACTATAAGCCATGCCACCCTTCACAACGAAGATGAAGTTAAAAGGCTGGATGTTAGGGTCGGCGATACCGTCATAGTTTCAAGGGCCGGAGATGTGATACCTCAAATAACTTCCGTTTTAAAAGATCTGAGGACGGGAAATGAGCGGCCGTTCAGGATGCCGTCCCTGTGCCCAGTTGACGGGGGGCGGGTCGTAAAAGAAGGGGCTTTGTCAAAATGTTCCAATGCCAACTGCGGAGCCAAGCACAAAGAGTCACTTTATCATTTTGTTTCGAGAGCCGCCTTTGACATCAGAGGTTTGGGACCAAAAATAATAGACAGATTTTTGGACGAGGGTTTGATTTCGGATGCGGCCGATATCTTCGAACTGAAAGAGGGGGATATAGAAGTGCTTCAGAGGTTCGGTGAAAAATCGGCCGAGAATTTAATGAAAGAGGTGAATGAAAAGAAAAAAATAAGCTTGCCCAGATTTCTTTATGCCTTAGGTATTCTCCATATAGGCGAAGAAACAGCCATCGTGCTATCGCATGAGATTTCAAATTTCAAATTTCAAATTTCAAAACCAGGAGATGTTTTAAGGGCATTCTCGAAAATGTCATTGGATGATTTGCAAAATATTTCAGATATCGGGCCCATTGTTGCTAAAAGTGTTCATGACTGGTTTCGTAGCGAAAAGAACATAAAATTTTTGGAGAAATTGGAGAAATCAGGAGTGGAAATAGAAAAAATAAAACCATCAGAGAAAAACAAAAAATTCAGAGGACAAACCTTTGTCTTAACCGGCACCTTGTCTTCTATGTCCCGCGAGGAAGCCAAGGATATATTGAGAGCCGTAGGAGGAGAAATTTCCGAGAGCGTTTCTTCGAAGACATCTTACGTCGTGGCTGGCGACAATCCCGGCTCTAAATTAGATAAAGCTAAGAAATTGGGGATAAAAATATTGAATGAAGGGGAATTAAAGAAGTTGATTGGCAGGAAATAGCGTATTACTTTATAATCTTTCTATGTTGGTAAAGAAAGACTTGGAAAAGTTAGCCGATCTTTCGAGAATTAAACTCAAGGAAGATGAGGAAGAAAAATTACTCAAGGATTTGGGAGGTATTTTGAATCATTTCGAAGAATTGAAGGAGGTGGACACCGAGGGTGTTAAGCCTATGAACGGGGGCACGTTTTCCTCGAATGTCTGGAGAGAAGACGAAGCTCGGAATGTTTTGGACGGTAAAAAAGCTATAGCCGAATTTCCGGATTCGGAAGAAGGATATCTCAAGGTTCCGCCGGTTTTTTAACGCCCGATATGACAGATTTTAAAAATTTAACGATAAAATCATTAAAAGAAGGCCTCTTGAATAAAGAGTTTTCTGTGTCGGAAGTGGTTGCTGGTTTTATCGGGGAAATAAACAAAAAGAACAGGGAAATCGGGGCCTATCTGGATGTTTTTGAAAAAGAGTCGATTGATGATTCGAAGAAATTGGATTCGCTTCCCGAAGAAGAGAAGCTTTCAAGAGGCGTTTTCGGAGTGCCGTTGGCCCTCAAAGATAATATGCTCGTAGAGGGATTTAAAACCACAGCCGCCTCCAAAATATTGAAAAACTATGTGGCTTCTTACGATGCGACGGTCATAAAGAAACTCCGAGATGCCGGGGCGATATTTTTGGGTAAGGCCAATATGGATGAATTTGCCATGGGTTCTTCGACCGAAAACTCAGCTTTCTTGATAACTAAAAACCCGCGTGATTTGGAAAGAGTGCCGGGAGGTTCTTCCGGCGGCTCGGCTGCGGCCGTGGCCTCAGGCATGGCTCTCGCATCTTTGGGGTCGGACACTGGCGGATCCATAAGACAGCCGGCAGCCTTTTGCGGTGTAGTCGGCCTTAAACCTACTTATGGCACGGTTTCGAGGTCCGGCCTCATTGCTATGGCTTCAAGTTTGGACCAAATAGGTCCCATCACGAAGACCGTGGAAGATGCGGAATTAATCTTCAAGAATATTTGCGGCAAAGACGAATTGGATTCCACGACGGTTGAATACGTTTATGAAGAAATAATGTCCGCCGAGAAGGTAAATAATTTGAAAATAGGCCTGCCCAAAGAGTATTTCATATCCGGATTGAGCAAAGAGGTGGAGGAGGGCGTTTTGTCAGCTATAGAAAGGTTCAAGAAATTAGGCTTTCAATTCAAAGAAATAAGTCTGCCGCACACCAAATACGCTCTTTCTTGTTACTACATAATTATGCCGGCTGAAGTGAGTTCCAATTTAGCACGCTTCGACGGGATAAGATATTCTAGGAATGTGAATTCCAAGTCGCTCATCGATACTTATCTGGAAAATAGGGGAGAGGGTTTTGGAGACGAGGTAAGAAGAAGAATACTTTTAGGCACGTTCGTTTTGTCGGCCGGCTATTATGACGCTTATTACGCCAAAGCCCAAAAAGTCAGGAACCTTATAAAAAATGATTTCGATGAGGCATTTAAAGAAGTTGATGTTATTCTTTCACCTGTTACTCCCACCCCGCCGTTTAAGATAGGGGAAAAGTCGGGCGATCCTATTCAAATGTATCTTTCGGACGTATTTACTATCCCGGCCAACTTGGCCGGATTGCCGGCCGTATCAATTCCGGTCGGAAAAAA
>JAKAHT010000006.1:0-8990 GCA_021814805.1 bacterium | reverse complement strand
GTAGTTGCGGGGGCCGGATTCGAACCGGCGACCTCCGGGTTATGGGCCCGACGAGCTACCGCTGCTCCTCCCCGCGGTTTAATTTACGCTCTCATTATACTTGTGAAAAAATGTTAAGTCAATTTATAATGACTTATATTCGAAAGTTGGCTGGGTAGCTCAGTTGGTTAGAGCGTGGCCCTCATAAAGCCGAGGTCGTGGGTTCGAGTCCCACCCCAGCCACAGGAGCTTAAATCCAAGCTGCCCAACGAATCAAAAACGTATGTCGGAAATAATTATAGATTTATCTGAAGAAAAAAGGTTAAGAGAGAAATTAGAAGAAAGGAATGATCCGGATGCTCTCAGGATGAAAAGATTTTTGAATATGCCCGACTTATCGCGCACTCCGGGCAGTCCGCTTTACGATCTTGTCTCGAGGGCAAGGGCCATACCCGTCCTGAATGGTTTCGATAATATCGTTATTCCCGAGATAGTTCCGGCGGATGTAAGTTTCGATCTTTTTGATTTCGCCCCGGATCATCCGGCGCGGAGCCACTCAGATACTTATTATGTGGATGACAATCATATCCTCCGTACACACGACACGGTTATGTGGTATTACTATACGAATCTTCCCGAGGTCAAGGAGAGGATAGCGAGAAAGGAAAAGCTAGGTGTTGTTTGCTACGGCAAGGTTTACCGCAAAGACGAAATCGACAGGAATCATATGAATGTTTTTCATCAGTTCGGAGGATGGTATTTGACGCCGGTGACTTCGGCGCCTTTGACGCTCGACGATTTGAAAAACGCTCTTTCTGATATAGTTAAAGGACTTTTCGGTTCTGATGCCAAATATCGCTTTTTAGATGATGCTTTCCCATACACCGATCCTTCTCTTCAGGTGGAAGTCGATATCAACGGCCGATGGATAGAAATTCTGGGCGGAGGTATGACAAAACAAAGTGTTTTCAAAAGATTCGGCGTCGAGGGATACAATGCTTGGGCTTTCGGTTTTGGCCTCGAACGCTTGGCGATTATCAGCATGAATTTGCCGGATATCCGTCTTCTTTGGTCCGAAGATGAAAGGGTTAAACGGCAGCTGAAACTCGGGAATCCTTACAAGGAAGTCAGTAAGTACCCTTCCATAGTTCGGGATATATCTTTCATCGTTGATTCGAATTTTACGCCCAACGATTATTTTGATGTCTTGAGGGATATAGGTGGAGATCTGGTGGAGGAGGTTTCTCTTTTGGATAAATATGAAAATGCCGAAAAATTCGGCGAGGGCAAGTCAAGCTACACTTATCGCATAGTCTACCGCTCAAACGAACGCACTTTGACTACGGAGGAAATAAATCCGATTCAAGAAAAAGTCATCGAAGAAACAAAACGTCAATTCAAGGCGGAGGTCAGATAGAATTCTCAATTTCTATTCCCAATGAATTTTACTCTCGAATATCTGGAGCCTTTCTTTTAGTCTCGGGTATTTCTTGACATCGGGGCTTTCTTTAAGTATTTCGAAGGCCAGCTCCCTGGTTCTTTTTACGAGTTCGGGATTTTGTATGGCTTTCATGGCTAAATCCGGCATGCCTGTCTGTGATTCTCCTAAAAATTCTCCCGGTCCGCGCATTTTAAGATCATATTCGGCGAGTTCAAATCCGTTTTTAGCTTCGATTATAGCTTTCATTCTTTGGTTGGAATTTTTAGTTTTCGATTCGGTGAATAAAAAGCAGTATGATTGATGCTCGCCCCGTCCGACTCTGCCGCGAAATTGGTAAAGTTGAGCCAAACCGAACCTGTCGGCGTCTTCTATCATCATTATTGTGGCGTTCGGCACGTCGACTCCCACTTCAACGACCGAAGTGGAAACCAAGAGGTTTATCTTTTTATTCAGAAAATCTTTCATGGTGTTTTCTTTTTCTCCTGATTTCATTTTGCCGTGAAGCATGGCCGTTTTGAAATCGGGGAATATTTCTTTGGATAGTTTTTCATATTCCTCCTTGACCGCTTTGACTTGCCACATGAGAGCCGCCATGTAATTTTTTGGCTCGTCTTCTGGAGGATCTATCCTGGGGCAAATTACAAAAGCCTGCCGGCCCTCCTTCATGGAAGCTCTTATGAATTCGTAAGTTTTTTTCCTTTCCTCCGGAGATACCGTTTTGGTGATTATCTTTTTTCTGTTTTTGGGCAGTTCATTTATGAGAGACAGGTCTAAATCCCCAAAAAGAGTCAAAGAAAGAGTTCTTGGTATGGGGGTGGCAGACATGCTTAAGAAGTGGGGGACCAAACCGGATCTCCTTTCATCCAAGAGTTCGGCTCTTTGTTTTACTCCGAACCTGTGCTGTTCATCCACTATAACGAGGGCGAGTTCCGGAAAGCTGACATATTTTTGGAGCAGGGCGTGGGTGCCGATTATTATTTTTACCTTGTTCTTTTCTATTTCGGTGAGAGCCCGTTTTTTCGTTATTTCGCTTGAAAGTTCATGGCCGTAGAATATTTCACTTTCCCCGGAGGTTAAAAGAGCCACGCCGCCCTCGAAGTCATCGAACAACCTTATGAAAGTGTTATAGTGCTGGGAAGCCAATATGGAAGTCGGGGCCATGAAAGCCACTTGTTTTCCCGATCTGGCCGCATTTAAAGCGGCGATAGCGGCTACGACAGTTTTACCAGACCCGACGTCACCCTGAAGGAGCCTGTTCATGGGTACATTTTTCTCTGTGTCCTTCAATATCTCGAAAAGAGACTTCTTTTGGGAAAGAGTTAAAGGAAAGGGCAGTTTGCCGATTAATTCTTTGACATAGTCCAAGTCCATCGGAATTTTCACCGAATGACTTTTAGCTAAAGTTATTTTTTGTTTTAAATTATAGAGCTGGAGCAGAAATAGATCCTCAAAAGAAAATCTTTTTCTTGAAGAAAGCGTTTCTTCCATATTTTCCGGAAAATGAATTTTTTTCAAAGCTTCGTTCATTTCCGGAAGGTTTTCTTCGTTTCGTATCCTCTCTGGAATGGGATCGTCCGCTTTACCCATTTCGGAAAGAGCCGTACTTATCATATTTCGGAGACCTTTCGATGTGAGCCCCCTAGTCTCGGGATAAATGCCTACGATGCGGCCGGTATGTTTGGTGAGAGATTCTTCGCTTTTTAATATTTCATAAGTCGGATTGGAGAGGTAAACTTCGGCATTGCCGGAAATCTTTCCGGAAAAATTGGCCGTAATGCCTGGCTGGAGAATATTTTTTACGTATGGTTGGTTGAACCAAACAGCTCGTATTGATCCTGAGTCATCGGAAATTACGGCTTCGGTCAAATAAAGATTCCTTTTCCAACTTTTCCTTGTTGTTATTTCTTCTACCACACCCCTTATGGTCGCTTCCTGTCGGGGTATCAAGTCGGTTATCCTATATATCTCCGAAAAATCTTCGTAACGGGTTGGAAAATGAAAGAGCAGGTCTCTTACGGTTTTTACGCCCAGATTATCAAGCTTAGCCGACCATCTTTGTCCGACAGATTTTATTTTTGATACCGGGTCTTCCAACCTCAACATCCCGCCTATTATACCTCAAAAAGATGAATCTGTCCGCCCGAGAGGAATCGAACCTCTAACCGTTTGCTTAAGAGGCAACTGCTCTGCCGATTGAGCTACGGGCGGTTATTACTAATTTAAGATTTTAAGTACCGTTTTTCAAGCCGGCTGGCTTTCTCCCTGAAATTTTGCACCATTGCGCGCCCTGCAGGACTTGAACCTGCAACCTCTTGGTTCGAAGCCAAGCACTCTATCCAGTTGAGCTAAGGGCGCAAGATGGAACGCTAATATCTTATAACTTTTTCCGGTTATTTGGAAGTTCCATTTTAATTCCGCCTATTCTAAAATTAAATTAAAGAAATGATTAAGGTCCCGGAAGAAGTAAAAATGGCAGTTAAGGAACTCGAGAAGTCAGGTTATGAGGCATATCTTGTCGGCGGCTGCGTGAGGGATGTTGTTATGGGGAGAAAGCCCAAGGATTGGGACGTGGCCACCTCCGCCAGGCCGGAAGAAATACAGAAAGTATTTCCGGACAGCGTTTATGAAAATAATTTCGGTACCGTGGGGGTAAAAACCCGTTCCGAAGACCCCGTCCTTAAGATACTTGAAATAACGACTTTCCGATCGGAAAGTGAGTATGAGGATGCGCGCCATCCGAGAAAAGTCGAATTTGTATCGAGCGTGGAAGAAGATTTATCTCGCCGCGACTTTACGGTGAATGCCATGGCATTAAATTTGAAATTGTCGCTGATTGACCCTTATGGCGGGCAAAAAGATCTGAAGAATAAAATTATCAAGGCTGTCGGTGATCCTCATAAGCGTTTTGAGGAAGACGCCCTTCGTCTCATGAGGGCCGTGAGGTTTGCCGTCGAACTTGGTTTTCACATAGATCATAAAACGTTGGAAGCCTTGAATGAAAAATCAGGCCTCTTGGAAGAAATATCCAAAGAAAGAATAAGGGACGAGCTTATAAAAATAATTATGGCTGACCGGGCAGCCGAAGGTTTCATAATTTTGGAGGATACCGGACTTTTAAAACACGTGATCCCGGAACTCCGGGAGGGGATAGGCTGCAGTCAAAACAAACACCACATCTATACGGTATTTGAACATAATATTCGTGCTTTGAATTACACTGCCGAAAAGAATTATTCTCTCGCCGTACGCTTGGCCTCTCTCCTTCACGATGTCGGTAAGCCGCGGGTTAAAAGGGGCGACGGGCCGGATTCGACTTTCTACAACCACGAGGTCGTGGGGGCCAGAATGGCCATGAAGATACTCGACCGGTTGCACTTTTCGAGGGAGATCGTAGAAAAAGTTGGCCATCTGGTCAGATTCCATCTCTTTTATTACAACGTCGGCGAAGTCACTGAATCCGGAGTCAGAAGATTTTTGGCCCGTGTCGGTCCGGAGAATGTCGATGATCTTTTGAAAGTCAGGGAAGCGGACAGGATAGGTTCGGGTGTGCCCAAGGCATTTCCTTACAAACTGAGACACTTGCTTTTTATGATAGACAAGGTGAAAAGGGATCCCATATCACCAAAGATGCTCAAAATAGACGGTATGGACGTGATGAAAATAACAAACAGCGCTCCCGGACCGAAGGTTGGGTGGATACTTTCAATACTTCTCGAAGAAGTGTTGGACGATCCGAAAAAAAACAATCTGGATTATTTAGAGAGCAGAACCAAGTATTTGAGTTTTTTGTCCGACAAGGATCTTAAATCCATGTCCGAAAAAGCCAGGGAGGTCAAGGATGAATTTGAAAGCGGGGCTGAAGATGAAATGAAGAAAAAATATTATGTGAAATGAAGCTTCAAATTGGACAAAAACCTTAAGTTGGGTTTCAATGGTATTTGACGGGCTGGAGTATGCCGGTAGTACGCACGCTTCGGGTGCGTGTAGACTGGGTTCGATTCCCAGCAGCCCGACCAGATTAGATCTTTTTCCTTAAGGCGCAATATTGGCACTTTTTGTCGCCGCAGGTCTTGTCCCAGAAATCAAGGTTCATTATTTCTTCGCTAACCTCTTTTATTTTATCGGCCAACTTTTCGGTGTCCTCCTTGGTTATCTCGAAGGAGTATTTTTTGTAAGCGCCGCTTTCGTTCGGTTCTATGAAGTCTATGGTTCCGGATACCATATTGAATTTTTCTCCGGCATGACGGTCGAGAAGCAGTTTGTAGAATGTCAGTTGTCTCAAATAATTTCCGTCGCTTGATTTGGTAAGGCCTCTTATCTCGTTTTCTGATTTTACCGTTCCCGTCTTATAATCCACGACGTTGACCTTTCTTGTGCCGTCGATTATTTCTATCTTATCCAACTTTCCGGTCAAATTCACGCCGTTTATTTCAACATCATTTATGCTTTTTTCGAGTATGACATCCTTGTTCCAGGTGCCGGAGTATTTTTTATAGTATCCGGAAAGCGATTTCGTTCCTCTCTCTAAAAGATTCCGGTAATCGTTTTCTTTGAGCGGTTCTCTTAAAAGTCCTGTTTCGAATTTTTGAACAAGATATTCCAAATTCTCTTTTTCGCCCCTCCGGATATATTCGAAATAATTCCGGAGGGCGAAATGGACGGCATTGCCGTACATTGCACTCGGTTCGGGAGCTTCCGGTATTCTTACCAGGTTCCTGTAAAAATATTGCCAGGGACATTTCAGATAGTTATTTAGAGACGTGACGGAAAAGCTCTGTTTCTTGAATAATTCATTGAGATATTGTTTTTCTTCCAAAGGAGGATTTTTATTCGGGTTTTTACTCCATAATATCCCGATATTGGATTTGAACTCCTCCCGGTATTTTTGAGAATCAATGGGTTGAGTGAGTTCCGGCCTTATCTTTCCTATGAATTCCGCGGGCAGCTCGCTTTCCCCGTTTTCTTTGGTCTTGGCATAGGTTATGAAAACTTCCTTTTTGGCTCGCGTCAGAGCCACATAAAATACATTAAGTTCTTCTTCTTGTTTCCTAGAATTCAGGTCGTTTTTTATCTCGGTATCGAGCTTGAAGATTTTCGCCGGTAATTTTATTTGTTCCGGTTTCCTTTTGGAACTCCATTTTCCTTCCACTGCGTTTACTATAAAAACTTCATTGAATTCAAGCCCTTTGGCCCGGTGAGCCGTCATAAGTCTCACTCTTCCCGGTATAGCTGTTTCGGCCGATGTTTTTATTTTCAAGCCGTGCTCTTCTATCAAATCCAAATATTCTATGAAATTTTCAAGATTGTATCCGCGATGAATCTGAATCAAAGAGCGGAGGTGGTTGAAAAGAGCATGAAGCTTCTCCAGTTTTATCTGCCCTTCAGGGCTTACGAGAATTTTCTCCAGAAAACCCGACTCCCGGATTATATCGGACAGAACTTCAAGAGCGTCGTCTTTTTTGGAAGAGGAACTCCAATGGGACAAATCGTCATAGAATTTAAGAAAAACTTCTTTTTTGTCAATTTGAGCCGAATCCATAAGCGTTTCGGACTTTATAACATCGTAGGCATTCAGCCGTCCGCCTTTCTTTTTTTCTTCGTTGATGAAGACGGAAAGTTTATAGATGTCGAGTGGAGAAATGTCTATGAAACTGGAATGCAAAGCGTCGAAAAGTTTTTCTTCGTTGCCTAAGTTTTTGACGGCTTCCAGTATTTTCTTGAGTCTCATTATATCCGGATCATTTAAGGCGTTTTCGTCCGATTCTATGCTCGACAGAATTCCCATTTTATCCATCATCTCGGCAATCGGATGAGCGTCTTTGTTTTCCCTGAAAATGACGGCTATGTCCTCAGGTTTTTCACCGTCTTTTATAAGCTCCTCGGTTTTTTTGGCTATGAAATAGTTTTCTTCGTCGCGATCCTCGAACTCGCAGATTTTAACGGGGGATTCTCGGCGGCTCGATTTGGCTTCCAATTTTTCGTCCCGCTCGGCTAAATCGTAAGCGGCGTCCAGTATGGTTTGGGTCGAGCGGTAATTGCTTATGAGTTTTATGAGCTTCACTCCGCGGTACCTCTCTTTGAAATAAAGGAAATTTTCCAGAGAAGCCCCCTGGAACCGGAAGATGGCCTGCTTTACGTCGCCCACAACGAAAAGGTTGGGATTGTCGTAAAAACTCGATAAAAGCTCCAAAATCTTATTTTGAGCCTGGTTGGTGTCTTGATGTTCGTCGACCAGGAGATACTGATATTTTTCCTGCAGGATGGAAAGCAATTCGCTGTTTTTTTCCAAAGCTTCGGCTGTTTTCATTATCATGTCGTTGTAATCGTAATATCTTTCTTTCCTGAGGCTCTTTTCATACTTGGTGTAAATAACCGAGAGATCGCTGTTCTTTTTTATTTGTTTTTCTGCGTCCAGATATTTTGTTTTTGTTTTGCCTTCGGAATTTTTCATTTCCGGGTCGGATTCGAAAATCATTTTTTCCTCGGCGATTATTCGTTGGAAGTTTTCAGGATCCACATTTTCTCTCTTTAAGTCATCGATGACTTTTTTTATTTTATCCAGATAGTAATAAGGATTATTTTTTGTTTTAAGATTCTTAAGATCGGTGCCGTCTATGATTTCTCTCAGAATTTTAATCTGTTCTATTTCCGTTATGCCGACCCCGCCTATTATTTCCGGGAAATACTCGGGATAGTCTTGGATAATGGAATTGGCGAATCCGTGGAAAGTGGAAAGATTGACCCTATAAGCCATGGGCCCCGTTATTTCAGCCAACCTTTTCTTCATTGAGTGCACGCCGGATTCGGTGAAAGTTATGGCCAGTATGGCTTCTGGCGGTATGCCGGTTTTGAGTATTATGTTGGCTATTCTCAGCGTCAAAACTTCGGTCTTGCCGGTACCCGGGCCGGCAATAACCATAACGGGCCCTTCCACTCTATCGACTGCCTCTTTTTGTTCCGGATTCAGTCTTCTGTATGCTTTGTCGAAAGCCTCTGTTTTTATCTCGGTCATCGGATAAATTATATCCCATTATGGTAATATTAACTCAATATGTCTTGGGAACTTTTTGAGAGGGTGAGGGATATAGGCCTTCCCGCCGGCGGATACGCCATATTCGGGAGCGGCCCCATGGCGGTGAGGGGTTTGAGAGATTGCCGGGATATAGACGTCATAGTTATAGCCGAGGTTTTTGATGAATATAAGGGTGCTTCCGGCTGGGATATTAAGGAATTAAATGATGTGGAATATTTGTTTAGGAACGATGTGGAACTTTGGAAAGAATGGGGTCCGGGCGAATGGGATATAAAACAGCTTATAGAAGATTCCGAGGTAATAGAGGGGTTGCCCTTCGTGAGGCTCACGGAGGTTTTGAAATGGAAAAAAATATTGAAGAGAGAAAAAGACTTGAAAGACATCGAAATTTTGGAAGCATACTTCAAGAGACAAAGTATGGCAAAATCCGGAGAATAAGTTAGAATAGTCAAAGCAATTGATTCCGGGCCTATGGTTTAGTGGCAGAACACGGCATTCGCATTGCCGGGACGGCGGTTCGATTCCGCCTAGGTCCAC
>JAKAHT010000005.1:9475-31272 GCA_021814805.1 bacterium | reverse complement strand
AATTATTTCAAAAACTGGCCGAAAAACGGCTTTTTAGGACCGTGGATGATAACCAATATGGTCTTGGGAGGATTTTTCATGGTAAGAACAAGGGACGCGAGGAAGGTCGGATGTTTTGAAAAATCTTTCGCCGGCTATGGATTTACCGAAACCAGTTTGCCTACAAAACTAATAGCTGCTTTAAATTATTTTGTGGTGCCCGTACCTCTGGCCGGCGGTTTGCATATAGAATCGAAAAGTAGTACCTTGACAAGGATAGAGAAAGATAGCCTATTCAGGAAGAAGCATTTCAAATATTTTAATGAATATTTGAAGCTGACCTTGAAACAATCAATAAAATAAAAAAGAAAGGACGGTGCCCCATGGTAACCATTTATGCGATAGAGGGCATTGTCCATTCGGGCAAATCCTCTCTATTGAACCGACTAAGCCGGTTAAGCACTTTCAAAAATTTCGAGTTCGTTCAAGAATACTCGGAATTCGTCGGCGGCAAAAACTTTCCAGGCTTTCCCAAAAACTCCCTGGGAGCTTTGAAAGCCAATGAATTCTTCGGCGAACTGGAGGAAAAGCGTTTTCTCGGCATAACGGGTCTTACCGACAAAGTTATGCTCGACCGAAGCTTATTTTCTGTCCTAGCTTATCACTATGCCACAGAAAGAATAAGTCGAGGTGAAATAAAATGCTTTGATCAGAGTATTGATTTCTTCCAAAAATTTTACGGGATGTTCTTCCCCAACGTTTGCATACATCTCGTGATAAGTTTTGAGGAAATGACGAGAAGGCACAAAAGCGACGGATACTACGAACCCAAGATAATGATGAGGGAATTCAATAAATACCTCCTCGATTTCTACGAATGGGCGCCATCCATATTTCCCAATACCGAATTTCATAAGATAGACGGCACTAAAAAGCCGGAAGAAATCATAAGAGAAGTTCAAGCGGTTGTCTGATTTAATCGGCAGCCGCTTTTCTCATTCAAGACTTCGAATGAATTCCACAGTTTCCTTGATTGGGCGCTTATTGGAAACAAGAATTCTCGGACGAATAGCTGAACCACTATCCAAATGCTCGTCACAGGTAGAAAGATATTCATAGATCCCTTTTCTATTATTGAGATCGATTACTTCTTTGTTATATAAACCGTAAGGGAAAACGAACTCATCAATTTCAGATTTTGTAATATTTTCCAAAAGCCTCTTCGATTCTAAGAATTGAAAAAGAACTTCTTTCTCGGAAAGTATTTCATTCTTGCCACTGGGACTATCTTTATATTCGCCGCCTTTCGGCGTTTTTTGCAGTGTATTTGCTTTATAAACAGCTAAGGCGGCATGAGAAAAGCCATGGGAAGCTATTTTAATTCCGCTTTTACTTAAAAAATCTATATCGCCTTCATTCAAGTAATTTTCACTGCCTAAGAGATTAGCTATCGGAGCCAGACAACAAAGATTAGTTTTGTCCTTCATTACGGGGAAAACTAATTCCTTGAAAGACTTGTAGCCGTCGTCAAAATAATAGCGAATATCTTTGAAACGGGTCAGGCCGCTCTTTAAAAGCGTTTCGATATTTTCCCGAAGCTCTTCAAAATAATCCAAAGTCAAAGAATAATCGCCGTTAATCTCTTCTTCCTTAAGAACTATATTATGGAATACCAGATTAAGCCGCATACTTTTTAAGTGAGTTGAGAAGAGTTTCTGGTCCCAATATTTGAATTATTTCCAAACCCAATTTTCCGTACGTATCGCCCATATCGGCATGATCGTCCAAAAGAACCGCCTCTTTGTATCCCAGATTATTTTTTTTAAGATAGCCGTCAAAAAAAGGTATAGCATCCTCGGTAACTTCGTTTTTTAAAAATTTGATATCATGAGAAACCAAAAAATCATCAAATATTTCCAAGAGGTTCATTCCTGGAACCGTAAAGCGCATAAAAGTATCCATATTATCGGTAGCCACTATCACCTTTATGCCTTTGGATCTGATTTTAAAAATTAATGCAGGAATTTCTTCGGAAACAAATTCCATTCCGGAACAACTTTCCTTAAGTCCGTCGAAAATCACATTAAAAGGAATGCTTGATTTTTCGGAAACCATCGAACAGATATCCTCTGCAGAATATTCCCCTTTCATCCAAGGCTTTAGAAAATGCCTGTTTTCGGCAAATAAAGTTTTTTCTATCTTGTCGGCGTAAATATTGTGGGGGTGGTTTTCATTCCTTAAAGAGGACCAGAAGAGAGAATTGGATAAAGTCTTGTCCCAATCCAGGAACAAAACCTTGGGCGGTTTCTTTTCCTTCATTCAATACATTATTCCATAATTCGAAGGTTTATTTAATGACGGGGACTTAGTTATCCACAGAAACGTGTGATGTCGGGAGGCGTGTAAAAGAGTAACTCCGGGCGAGGAGCCCGGAGTTATAAGAAAAAGAGGGGGTTTGTGGCCCTTTTAGACCCTTGGAACCCGGCCACGGGGTTTCTTATTTCCAAGGGACATATATTATACGTTCCCGAGACGGGAAATGTGACACTAATTATCCCCGCCTCCCTGATTGCTGTCGTTTTGCTGGACTGGCGGCAGCGGATTCGGCATTCCTCCGTTAAAAATGTTCTGAATTGACGTTCCGGTCGGACGATTGTCATTTCCCGGTCGTCTGGGCATACCGGCCGGTCCTTCCCCTTCGCCTTCTCCCATCGGGGTCGAAGTGTTATAAGTTTGCATGCAGTTGGAAATTATTTGTCCCACTCCTGTTGTTGTGGCATTGACGCCGATATAAGACATTACGCAGTTCTTAACTCTGTCCGGAAGATTTTCTAATTGATTTTTAACTTGTTCTCTCGCTTGTTCCATTTGCTGGCGCTCCCCTTCATTCTGATTATTGTTTTGATTTTGCTCCTGATTTTGTTCTTTTATTTGATCTCCGGCTTCATTTAAGCATTCTCTTATTCTTTCTCCCTGATCCGGAGAAACGGCGCTAAAATCTCCGCTCGTAAGGTTTTCTACGGTCGAAGAGCTGACTCCATTCAAACATCCTTGAATGGTACTTGAAGAGTTTTGTATCAAATTCTGAAATCTGTTTTGAATTTGAGACTTATAGAGATTTAAGCATGAGCTCACAGCAGCGCTTGTAGAGGCATTGGGAGTGACGTTGCCGCTTTCCAGTTCACCTACTGCGTTGTCTCCCAATTCACCCTTTAGACATCCAACCACCTGGCCTGGAAATTCATTGAGGCCTATCTTAAGCCCGACGGCACTTTGTTGTATATTTTGAGCCTGCACTTGGGATATCAGTCCGTTTTGTTTAGCAAAATCGACGCACACCGATTGGTTTTGCGGATTATTACAGAAAGCGGCACATGAATCAGCTGAATCGCATCCACCCGGCCCCTTACCGCCGGTTTGCTTTATAGCGTTTAATTGGTTTTGACTTATGAATCCTTCTTTCTCCGCGAAAGCAAGACACTCATCGGCGTGACTTGAATCGGAACAATAACTGCGACATTCTTCGGGTGATGAACACTTTCCCGGAGTGCTTCCGTTTTGAATAAGAGATATCATCTTTTGGGCCATAGTGACGGCCGGCCCTTGAATCAAGCCGTGTTGTTCGGCAAAAGAAAGACATTCGCTCGCATGAGACAAATCAGAACAATAATTTTCACAAGCATCTTTAGTGGTGCATCCGCCGGGACCGCCGGTCGCCAATGTTTGAAGTACTTGTTTAGCCTGGCTTACTTGAGTTTGACTCATCAAATGATGCTCTTCCGCAAAAGCCAGGCAAGCATTTTGGTTTTGCGGATTATTACAATAAGTACGGCAATCTCCAACGCTTCCACAATTACCGAGTTCCGGTATCGGGTAAGTCAAAGTTGACAAAGAAACAGCAGCACTCGAAGAGGCCGAAAGAGAAGTGGTTGTTTGGGCGTCAGTCACTATGTAGTGAGACACGAAAACGCCAGCGGCAATGACGGCTATCGAGAGCGTTAGATTTAATTTGCTGGTTTTCATACTTTTATTGATTAAAAGGATTTGTTTCGACCTGGAATGGATTGGTTTGAGGCAAGCTTTGGGGCACCGCGTTTTGAGGAGCCACATTGTTGTAAATTTGAGCTCCCAAGCTTTGACTCGTGGCATTTCCGGAACTGACCGAAGGAACGGAACTCGGCGCCTTGCCTTTTTCGACGAATACGAAAATCAAAAGAACTACGACTATGAGGAGTATTACAACTCCGATTATCATTTTCATCTTCATAATATAATTATACCATTACTATATCCTAAGAAGCTCGTTGAATTTCAACATCCTCTCTCTCGTCGGAGATCCTATTTTCAAACCGTAAGAATCGGAAGCTTTTCCTAGGCTTATTATAAAAACATCTTCGGTTTCTCCGGAACGATGGGAAATAACCGTTTTTACGCCACGGAGGCGGGCGGATAGTATTGCCGAAGCCGCTTCAGAAACGGTACCCGCTTGATTTGGTTTTATAATCACTCCGTTTATGGCGCCGATTGAAGCGTATTTTTCTACCAAGGATGAATTTGTGACAGTCAAATCATCTCCGACAAGCATATTGCCTTTTACTCTCGATAAAACGGAGCAAAAACCTTCGGGGTCGCTTTCAGAAAACGGATCTTCGATGGAATAAAGCATCGGGAATTTCTTGAAAGCCGATAAATAAGTATCGGCCAATTTCTCAGTGGTGAGTTTCCGGCCGCCGAAAATGTAACGATTCCCCGAATAAAAACTCGAGGCGGCCGCATCAAGGCCCAGCCTAAAGGATCCGGCAAGGCCATTCTTTTTTATGAGATCGGAAAGAACAACCATCGGCTCGAAATTATCCTTGAAATCAAGTGAGTAGCCTCCTTCATCCCCTATGGGCAGAATCCCCGGAATCCTGAATTTTTTCTTCAGTAAATCGCCGAGTGAATCATAAAAGTAAATCAGCTTCTTTACGGAATTTTTTACGCCTTTAGAGGTGTCGACTAAAACCATATATTCCTGGATATCAAGATTGTTTTCAGCGTGCTCCCCCCCGTTTATCAGATTGGAAAATATTACAGGGCTCCATTCTTTTTTTAAAGGAATGTCTTTAAAAAATTCTTTATGCAGAAATTCAGAAAGTTCTTCGCCGGCTTCGAATGCTTTGGCCCTCGCAAAAGACATTGAAAAACCGAGCATAACATTTCCTCCCAAGGCTTTCTTATTTTTAGTTCCGTCCAATTTTAGGAGAAAATCATCGAATGATTTGACGCTTGCAAAATTCTGGCCTTTGACGGCTGATAATTTTTTAATATTTTTTATCGAAGAAGCAGACTTAAAATCGAGAACCGCCGCTTCTTTGGAACCGCGGCTTTTTCCGGAAGGAACGCTTGAATAAAAGGCTAGACCGTCTTTAGTTGAAATTCCTACTTCGACGGTTGATTGACCGCGAGAATCGAAGATCTCCCTTATTAAAAAATCTTTTATAACCATTATTCGACGAGATTCACTTTTTGCCCCGCTTTATACGATTTTATATTGCTTATAGTAGTCCCTAAAATTCTCTCCAAGGCTTCTTTGGTATTGAAAGCATTGTGGGGTGTAATCAACACGTTGGGGTGTTTCATGAGCACGTGGTTTTCGAGCATGGTTTTGAAATCAGTCGGCTGGGTGCTTTCCTTAAGAAGAAATTCCATTTCGTCTTTGGTTTCCCCTTCTTCTTCCAGGACATCTAGACCCACGCCGCTCAATATGCCTTTTTCTAGGGCTTCCACTATGGCTTCTGTTTCAACTACTCCTCCTCTCGACGTGTTTATAAGAAATGATCCTTTCTTCATTAAAACGATATTTTTCTTGTTTATTAAATGAGTGGTTTCCGGTGTCAAAGGACAATGAACCGATACGGCATCGGCACTTTTCAACAACTCTTCGAGCGGAACATACTTGACCCCGAAAGCCTGAGCAAAATTATAGTCGGGATAAGGATCATAAGCATAAACAACCATACCGAAGCCTCTGGCTATTTTTACGGCTTCTTTCCCTATACGGCCGGTACCCACTATGCCCATTATCTTATTTTTCAAATCTATACCCTGGAGGCCGGCCTGAGAAAACGATTCCGTTTCCTTGATTTGATCTATGGCCTTATATATTTTTCTCGTCAGGTTGAGAAGGAGACCAAAAGCGTATTCAGCAACGGTATTGTCGCCGTAGCCCGGCACATAACCAACAAGGACACCTCTCTTCCTGCAAGCCTCAAGATCTATATGATCGAAACCGGTCGATCTCGTCGTCACGAACTTCAAATCTGGAAAGTTACCCAAAATTTCATCCGTTATTTCCGATCCTATGAATGTCGAAATAACATCAAAATCCTTTTTTTCCGGAAGATTTTCTAGCGTTATTTTTTCTTTAGAAAAGTAAAGTTCATCGCCGGGGAAAGACGATTTTATTATATCCTCTTCCCATCCCTCAAGCTCAAAAAATCCTATTTTCATTGATTACATTATAACACAGCGGATATAATGAAAATATGCCAACCAACCAACATAAATCCAAACTTATTAAAAAAGAAGAAGTGGCCAAAAATACTTTTGCCTTCCACTTCGAAAAGCCGGAAGATTTTGTTTTTACGCCGGGACAATATGCCGACATTGCTCTCATAAATCCCAAAGAAAGTGACGAAGAAGGAAATATAAGAACCTTTTCCATAGCAAGTTCACCTTCCGAGAAAGATTTGATATTCGCAACCCGGATGCGCGACACAGCTTTTAAGCGGGAACTTTTGAGAATGCCTGAAGGAACGGAAGTGGAAATAGACGGGCCATTCGGCTCTTTCATACTTCATTCGAGATCCGAAAAGCCGGCCGTTTTTATCGTGGGCGGCATAGGCATAACCCCCTTCTTCAGCATGTTAAAAAACTCTGTTTTGGAAAAACCGGACAGGAGTTTTTATCTTTTTTATTCAAATCGAAGCGAAGCAGATGCTCCTTTTTTGAAGGAACTTTCGGAACTCCGGGGAAAACTAAAAAACTTTGTTTTTATACCCACCATGTCCAACACTGAACCGGGAAAAACTTTATGGAAAGGAGAAACGGGAAGGATAACCGGCGAGATGATAAAGAAATATCTCCTGAATATCAACGGGCCGATTTATTATCTCACCGGAACGCCGGCTATGGTTGCTGATATAAGAAAGCTGCTTGCTGATATGAATATATCTGAGGACGATATTCGATTCGAGGAATTCGCCGGCTATTAAGCTAATTTTAGAATTTTGAATTATAGTATTTCGATTGAATTCAAGAATTCATGAATTAAATAATTTATTCGAAATTCGAAATTGAATCATTCAAAATTATTCATTATGACCGCCGACCAATTAAAAATAAGGAAAGCCCGCGCGAGAAAAATTGTTGCTACTTTGAAAAAGCTTTTCCCGAAAGCCTCGATCGCCCTTACATACCGCACCAACTGGGAACTTCTGGTGGCCGTCATTTTGTCCGCCCAATGCACCGACAAGAAAGTGAATGAAGTTACTAAGACATTATTTAAAAAATATAAAAATTTGGATGACTACGCGGAAGCCGATCGGAAAAAATTTGAAAAAGACATCAGGGCAACCGGATTTTATCGCAACAAGGCCAAAAATATACTCGGGGCGGCAAGAGTAATCAAAGAAAAATTCCGCGGAAAAATCCCGCGCACTATGGAAGAAATGCTCACTATTCCCGGAGTGGCTAGAAAAACGGCTAACGTAGTTCTAGGAAACGCCTACGGGGTTGTCGAAGGAATAGCTGTTGACACGCACGTAAGAAGATTTTCAATCAAACTCGGACTTACCGACAACGATGACCCAGTCAAAATAGAGCGTGATTTGATGGAAATCTTACCGAAAAAAGAATGGTTTCCTTTTACTTATAAAGTCATAGAATACGGGAGGCAGGTTTGCAAAGCCAGACCGCATGATTGCAAAAATCACCCCCTGACCAAAATTTATCCTCCGGCCGCTGATATTTGGCCAAGGCATTAATAAACCTTTTCGGTATAACCATCACAACCTGGCGGAACAACACAGGAAGCGTTTGTTTGCGGTCCCGGCATGCAGTTAACCCATCTCGGACATGACGAGAGAGCCCGGCTTGAAGCATCATCTATGAGAGAAGAAACATATATCACTCCGTCTTTTTCAATGCCCGAAACAGTTACCCTTTCTCCTACTATGAAGAAACTCGAAGTACATTCGGACTTTATTCCTCTTACGCAATCTCCCATTCTTTGCATTAAAGTATAAAGATTGGAAACACAGGACGACTGGATGCCCCCGACCGTACAAAGGCTGTTGTCGTCGAAAGACAGTTTATCCATCACAGCCGGCCGGCCCGGTCTTTCGGAAACAATATACCAAACGCCGGGTTCAAGACCAGGATTATCTTTCGTCAGGTTACCGGTTACGGTTATCACAGCTTCCGTCCCGGGCAATTTACCACAGCCATCCGGAGGACGGGGGGCGGCCGGATTTCCGTGATTGATCCAGGAACCGTTGACGCAAATCCAGGAATCTTCGCTGCCGCCAGCCACAAATCTTAAGGAAATAACAATGAGAACAGCTATAAAAAGGAGGCTGCCGAAAGCTGCGTATTTCCCTCTTTTTTTCATATTAACAATATATCACAACTCTCCGGAAATTTTAGTTTTCAGGAAGTAAATTTGAAAAACATTCATGACCGGGAAAAAATCGGTTATAAAATTATAAGCGGCGGCGCCGGTCGGACCCAAAAATCCGGCAAAAACCAAAACCAAACCCAAGACGTTGGTTATTCCCCAAATCCAGAAATTGTTTTTGATTATCTTCATTGATTTATTGCTTAAAAGCATAAGCTCCGGTATCTTTTTGACACTGTCATGCATAAGAGCAATATCGGCCGCTTCAATGGCCGCATCGGATCCTATAGCTCCCATGGCGATTGAAACGTCGGCCAAGGCCAATGCAGCCGCATCGTTTACTCCGTCTCCCATCATAGCTAAATCTCCTTTATATTCCTTTTTGAATTTTTTTATGAGCTCAAGCTTGTCTTCCGGCTTCAAATTGGCGTAATACCTGTCGAGACCGACCGCCTCCGAAACTTTCTTGGCCACTTTTTCATTGTCGCCGGTGAGCATTATCCATTTTTCGGCTCCGAGTTTTCTAGTTTCTTCGATGCTCAGCTTAGCAAGAGGCCTTACCTCGTCCTCTAAAACCATAAGTCCGATGAATTTATCTCGAGACCCTATAGCCGTCAGACTATATCCCTTATCCTCGAGCTCCGCTATCTTTTTACTTTCTTCTTCAGTGGGAGTTATGCCGTTTGAAGCTAAGTAGGAAATTTTTCCGGCAAAAAATTTTTCTCCGCCTTTTTCGGCTTCTATCCCGTCGCCTGGCGTTTCATGGAACGAATCTGGCGAAGGATAAGAAATTTTTTTCTCTCCCAAAAATTTCAGCATGGCCAGGCTTACCGGATGCCTCGAATTCATTTGGCAGGTGCCGACAATCTGCAAAAATTTTTCTTCGGTGATATCAGCGAACCTCAAAACAGTCACCACTTTTGCCATACCCTTGGTAAGAGTGCCTGTTTTATCCGTAACGAAAATTTTTAACTTTCTTATTCTTTCGAAAATAGCCGCCCCTTTCACGACCACGCCTTCTTTTCCGGCTTTGGCGATGGCGATGGTGAATCCTAAAGGCACGGCAACGGCTATATCATCGGCGCAGGTGACGAGAAGAACGCTCAAAACCACGTTCAAATCCCGAGAAAATAAATAAATTACCCCCGATCCGAGAAGAGTGAAAAATATATACCAGGCACTGAATCTGTCGGCTATTCTTTCGGTTTCCGTTTTGGCCCGCGATGCCTCATCAACCATGGAAATTATCTTGGAAAGAGTAGTATCGGCGCCTACCTTTTCAGCTTTCACGATTATCGAACCGGAATCATTCAGGGTAGAACTGTAAACTTTATCGCCTTCTTTCTTCGTCACATGTTCGCTTTCTCCGGTTAAAGTAGACTGATCGATGCTCGCCTGCCCCTGTACAACCGTGCCATCGACGGGCACTCTTTCGCCGGACTCCACGACGACGAGATCGCCCACCTTAACCCTATCTATGTGCACATCCTCGAACTTGTCGTTGATTTTTATCTTCACTCTTTCCGGCCGCAGTTTCATCAAGCGTTCTATGACGTGTTTTGTTCTTAACTCAGTGAATTTATCAAAAAGCCTGGCTGAGGCAAGCATCAGGTTTATAAAAGCTGCCGAAAGCCACTCGCCTTTTATGAAAGTGAAAGCCAAGGCTATGGACGCCAAAAGATCTATGGTTATTTTTCTTTTCCAAAGAGCCTGGCCGGCGCTCCAAATAACCGGCAGTATACCTACGACGGAAACAGCTATAAGGACGTAATTTACGGTGAGAGGCGGAGCAAATTTAACCCAAGCAAAAATAAGAGCCAAGGAAAGAAGCGCCATCAACCCTTCATTGAAAGCTATGCTCAGCTTCAGATTGTCTTTTTTATCTGTTGTCGCCGTCGCCATGTAGCATTCCCCTTTCCGCCCTCGATTGGAGTTTTTCCATATTCATCCTTACAACATCCTCGAGAGACAGTCCGAGTTCCGTTGAAAGTTGGGCGATATACCACAAAACATCCCCCATTTCTTTTCCTATTTCCATTTTATAAGCGTCGTCAATCACGTAGTCCTTATCCCTCATCGCCTTCTTTATTTTTTCGACTACTTCGCCGACTTCGCCGGCCAATCCCAATGTGGGATATATGAAATTTTTTCCGGCATTGGGATAAACCACAGTATGCCGAGAAGCTTTCTGATATTCTTCGAATGTCATTCTTAGATTCTACCATAGTCCCGGAAAAATATATCTGTTAAACTTTCTTTATGAACTGGCTTTTCTTCGCCATACTCGCACCGGCTCTTTACGCCCTTTCGACCATGATGGACAAGTTCCTTATTGAAAAACGCGTCAAAGACCCGGTGCTTTTGACCGTACTCGGCGGCTTCATAACTTTCTTTCTGGGGACTTTGATATTCATAGCTAAATCCTTCCCCCTTCTTAGTCCCGGTGAAACTTTTTTTGTGCTTACAGCGGGACTTTTAGCCGAGCTGGCCCTCATGCCTTATTACAAAGCCTTAAGTTTGGACGACGCTTCCCGCGTAATACCATTTTTCCAGATAATTCCGGTGATGGTTCTTATACTTTCTTCATTATTTCTGAAAGAGTCGCTGAACCCGAACGAATATCTGGGGTTCTTTTTCGTACTTTTGGGCGGCGGAATGCTTTCGATAAAAAAATCAGAAAGCGGATCATTTAAAATAAGAAAATCTTTCTGGTATATAATGGCCGCTAGTTTGCTTTTCTCTCTGCCCTCGATATTTTTCAAATTTGTCGTCCAAACCAACGATTTTTGGACAACCATGATTTACGAATTTTGGGGAATAACCATCGGTGCTTTCATTATCTATGCTTTCCGGAGGAAAAAACTTGATTTCTCTCGCAATCTTAAAGAAATACCTAAAAACACCTGGCCGACGCTTGCTTCGAACGAAGTGATTTATACCTTGAGTCAACTTTCGGGACTTTATGCCGTCTCTCTCGCTCCGGTGGCTCTCGTTTCCGTTTTATCGAGTTCCACGCCGGCCTTTGTCATGATATACGGGATAATACTTTCCGTCTGGTTTCCTAAAATAATCAAAGAAGACCTTAAAAGATCAACCGTTGTTTCAAAAATAATGGCCATAGCTTTGACTATGGCCGGAATATTCTTTATTAATAAATAATTCAATTCCCCAGCTTGAGTATAGTTTTTATAACCGTATCCGGATTGAGGGATATGCTTTCTATGCCTTCCTTCATCAAGAATTCGGCAAATTCAGGATAGTCGGATGGAGCTTGGCCGCAAATCCCTATGTATTTTTTCCTTCTCCTTGAAGCCCTTATAACACTCCGCACTAAATCCTTCACCGCCTCGTCATTTTCATTCGTGATGCCGCGGATAAGTTCGTTTCCGTCCCTGTCGATTCCGACCGTAAGCTGGGTCAAATCATTGGAACCGATGGACATGCCGTCGAAAACATCCAGAAAATCGTCCGCCAAAATAACATTCGAGGGTATTTCGCACATGACGTAAACCTTGAGATCTTTCTCGCCCTGCTTCAAACCGTTTTTCGCCATGACCTCAAGAACTTTACGGCCTTCTCCCGCCGTACGGCAAAAAGGAATCATAGGAATCACGTTTGTAAGACCCATTTCCTCCCTGACTTTTTTTATGGCTTTAACCTCGAGAATGAAAGCCTGGGCGAATTTGGGACTATAATAACGCGAAGCGCCACGCCAGCCGATCATGGGGTTTTCTTCCTTGGGTTCGTAAAACTCTCCTCCCAAAAGCACTCTGTATTCATTGGTTTTAAAATCTGAGAATCTCACTATGACGTCTTTCGGATAAAAAGCGGCGGCTATTTTGGCTATGCCGTAAGACAATTTATCCACGTAAAATTGTTCTTTGTCTTTCCAGCCGATAGTTTTATTTTCTATTTGCTTCACTAAGCCTTTATCTTTCTTGGAAATCTTGTCGTATTCTATCAAAGCCATGGGATGAATGCCGATGTCGCCCGCAATTATGAATTCCTCTCTGGCCAAGCCGACTCCCGACGTCGGCAGAAAAGATTTTTCGAAAGCCGAATCCGGCGTCGCGATATTCACCATTATTTTTACCTTGGGTTTGGGTAGTTTTTTTACGTCTCTTTCTTCCACATTGAATCTCAAATCCCCTTCCAGTATCAAACCTTCCGTTTCTGTCGTATCGACCGTGACCATCTGACCGGTTTTAATCACGCGGGTGGCGTTTTCCGTACCGACGACGCAAGGGATGCCAAGTTCTCTCGAGACTATGGCTGCGTGGCTAGTCCTGCCGCCTTTGTTGGTCACAATAGCCGAGGCTATTTTCATTATAGGTTCCCAGTCGGGATCGGTCATATCAGTAACCAGCACTTCGCCTGATTTGAATGACCCGATATTCCTAGCGCTTAATATCACGCGAGCCCGGCCGCTCGCTATTTTCGAACCAACTGAATAACCCTTGGTTAAAACTTTACCGTTTTCTGAACGTTCATATTCTTTTATTTTGGAAAAATCCCGGCCGGCCTGGACTGTTTCCGGCCTCGATTGAACTATATAAAGTTCATGAGTTCTTCCGTCTTTGGCCCACTCTATATCCATAGGAGTCCAATGTCCGTTTTTCTTCGAATAATGTTCCTCTATAAGAATTCCCCATCTGGCCAGCTCCAATATTTCTTTTTCCGAAAGGATGAATGACTTTTTTTCGATTTCACTCGTCGGGACTATTTTGGTAGTCTTTATGCCACGCCCCGCCGAATAAATCATCTTCCTTTCTTTGACACCGATTTTCTTGTTTATTATGGGTTTGTAAACATCCTTCTTTTTTTTATCTCCGGAATCGGAGAGGGTTTTTTTGAAAACCAGGAACTCGTCAGGCGTCACTTCTCCTTGGACTATCATTTCTCCCAAACCCCAGGAACCGTTTATGAGGACAACATCTTTAAAGCCCGATTCCGTATCTAGAGTGAACATAACTCCAGAAGATCCAAGATCAGACCTCACCATTTTTTGGACTCCGGCCGACAAGGCCACTTTCATATGATCGAAACCCTTATCAACCCGGTAAGATATGGCCCGATCGGTGAAAAGAGACGCAAAATCCGCCTGGACAGCAGCCAAAAGTTCATCGATGCCCCTTATATTGAGATAAGTTTCATGCTCGCCGGCAAAACTCGCTCCAGGCAAATCCTCAGCAGTGGCCGAAGAACGAACCGCTACATCGGTGGAACGGCCGTATTTCTTTTCCAAACCGGCATAAGCCTTGACTATCGCTTGCTTCAAATCATACGGCATCTTGGCTTCTTTTATTGACTTACGAATTGCTTCCCCCCGCTTCGCGAGATCTCTCAGATTTTTCGTATCCAAACCTTTTAGTGTTTTCTTAATGGAAATGTCCAGGCCTGTTTTCTTAAGAAAATAACGGTAAGCGGCGGCGGAGACGACGAAACCGTTTGGAACTCTCACTCCCAGAGGAGAGAGATATTTTATCATTTCTCCGAGCGAGGCATTCTTGCCGCCAACCAAAGGAACATCTTTTATCGTGACATCTTCATACCAAAGAATAAATTTGTTTGATTTTGTTTTCATATTTTTATTTTTTAAGCGCAATCACAAGATCGGACACGTTCGATCCCGTATCTCCGGTCTCCAAGTAATCCCCTTCTCTTTCAAAAAAGCCGGCCGAATCGTTATTATTCAAAAATTCTTCCGGTTTCAAACCAATGCGTTCGGTTTTTTCTTTGGTCATTATATCACAAATAGCGCCGGCATAACCCCCTTGATTATCGTGCCCGTCTGAATCCAAAGATAAGATCAGGGAATCATCTCCGATTTTTTTAAGAGCCGCCAAAACAAGTTCCTCGTTGCGCCCTCCTCTTCCGGAACCTTTGATGGTGACCGTAGTTTCCCCGCCGTAAATTAGAACCTGTTTTCCGCCGCTTTTTTCGATATCCTCGGCAATCTTAATACCTACCTCTCTGGCTTCTCCTTTGAGTTCCCGACTTACAATGTCAGCCTTAAAACCCAAATCCTCGGCTTCTTTTTTCATTGCGGAAAGAGCTGTCTCGTTGGAAACAAAAAGGATGTTTTTCACTTTCTCGAAATATTTGTCTTCCTTGGGTGTTTTCATGGGATTTATTTTGAAACCGGTGATCACTTCAAGATCGTATTTGGCGATGATTGACTTTGCTTCATCGACTGTCGTTTCGTCTTTTACCGTCGGGCCGGAAGCTATAAATTCCAGACTATCTCCGGGAACATCGGAAAAAATCAAAGAAACCGAAGAAGCTGGATAAGAGTAGGCAGCCAAATGTCCTCCGCGCGCCAAAGACAAATGCTTTCTTACTGTATTTATCTCCTGGATGGTGGCGCCTTTTTCGAAAAGCACCTTCAAAACTTCCCCTTCCTCCTCGCATTTAAGAAACTCGCCTTGGGACGCGCCGGGCGGCTGGCAAAGGAGAGTCGAGCCGCCGCCGGAAATAACAAAAATAACAAAATCTTCTTCGGTAAGGGAAGAAAGGAAACGAATTATTTCTTGGGTGGCATCCACGTTGGCTTCCGTCGGAAACGGGTGGGTGCCAAAAAAAATCCTTAATTTTGAATCTTGAATTTTGAATTTCGACGGATCGCCGGGCACCAAAACTATTCCGCCAAACAACCTGTCGCCTAGAATATCCTGAAGCGCTCCCCCCGCTTCGAAGGCACATTTGCCGACTCCGATCACAGAAACGCTTTCGAATTTGTTCAAATCAAAATCGTTTCCGTCCACATTTAAAATCCCTCTTTCGAATGATAGACGAGATTTTAACGATTTTTCCGTATCTATAGCTTCAAGGCCCGATTCGACAATTTTAAGAGCCGCCTTCCTTAAGGGCGTCGAGGATAGCAAGCCGGAGTTTTTGATTTTCCCCTCCACGAATTTGATTATATTCTTTTTAATTCAATTTGCATCCACTCACAGAACTTAAATTATCGAGACTTTGAGTACCAACGAGACGTTCTCCGCCGGGTTCAATCCAAGTAGGCACGGCGTTTATGCCCTCGGCCGTGCATTTGCTCGGATTTTCTGAACATTCCACGTAATTTACGTACTTAAAAGAACTTCCAAAAAGCTCTTTTTCCGCCTGACAATGAGGGCAGGAATACAAACCGTACATAACCAAACCTTTTTCCGAAAGGCACCGAGCGAAATAATCAAGCGAATTTCCCGGACGCGGCTTGAAAACGAGATAAGCAGTGAGGCCAGCCATGACAACAAGAATTAAAAGTCCAATGGTATACGTTTTTGATTTGTTGAGTTTCATAGGGTTTTTTGCATCACTCTTCGCAGCAGTTGATGAGCTCGGTCATAATGCTCTCGAAATCCAAAGGCTTGCCTTCTTCCTTGGCCTTTTTGATATTGGAAGCATCTATGAGTTTCAACCTCAAAGCCCAGAAAAGAGAATACAGCTTGAAAGCCGAGTCATAAGCGGCCTTGGCTTCATCCCTCCTTCCGGTCGAATCAAGCTTGGTACCGACTTCTATCAAGCGCATCGCGGAAGACAATAAGTGTTTGGATATGCACCAGCTTTCTCCCTCATTAACCGGCATAAGCTTGGCTAAAAGCTCCTTCCTCACGCCTCTTACTTCTCCCAGAAGATCGAAATATTCGTCTTTTTTGGTCTTTTCGGCTGTGAAAAAAAAGTGCTCCTCGAGACTCACCAGGTTCATTATGCCTATCGACAAATCTTCATCCGTAGAGAGATCCAATTTATGTTCCAAATGAGCCTTTTTTATTTTATCCAACAATTCCTCCCAATTTTTTCTTTTTGTTTCATCCATGTTTTTAAGAGAAGAAGATTATGACGGCAGCCAGCATAATCATCATTATTCCGATAGCGATTTTCGCCAACCGACCGTTTTCCTTCTTCAGTTCTTCGACCTTTGAAAACAGCTCGCGATCACTGGCTAAAATCAAAACCAAAATCAGCGGCAATATGAAAACCAAATTATAAAGCAAGAGATACAAGAATCCTCCCCAGAAGCTCGCCTTATCATGAAGTAAACCCAAAACGAAAAGATACGGACCACCGGTGCAAGGGAATTCGAAGAGTCCCACAGCTATACCCAAAACAAACGAGGCTGCTACGGAGCTCTTCTCTATGAGACGGGCTATGGTGGGATGAGTGGAATTGGGAATTTTGAGCCTTATCGGAAAATTCTTGAACAAGGCATCTAATATTTCTATTATTCCAAAAACCATAAGCACCATGGCCACCACTTTTGAAATAAAACCGGGAATACCGAATAAATTTAAAGCGCTTAATATTCCCAAGCCTATCAAAATGTAAGTCAAAAAGATGCCTGAAATATAAGAAGCTCCCGCCGTCAAAATTTGCGACCGCTGGCGGCCCAAACTAAAAAGGAAAGCGATGGTCAGAATCAAAACGGAAAAAGCGCAGGGATTTATGCTGTCAACCAATGCCGAACCCAAAAGTATCGGCAAGAAATGTCCGGTGCTGAGAAAAATCCCTATTAAAATCAAAGAAGTCGACGAAACTACAAAAATTATTTTTTTCTTCATTAAATAGCCATGAATTAAACCGACCTTGAAAAAGGAAACGGTTTAAAACGAGGGACTATTTTGATGGAGAATAAACCAAAAAGTTGATTTGTTGAAAGTTAGATTGGAAATTTTTTCCTCGTGGCTCGCGGTTTCTAAAATCTTACCGTCCGGATTTTTAAAAATTCCTGATTTTTTTGCTTGATAAGCCGAGACAAGAAAGAAAAACAAGATTACCACGAAAGTTGAGAGAGTTAAAACATGATTATTAAAAAAAACAGAAAAGGCCAGAACTCCTTGAGTCAAGGGACAAGCCAAATCGTTGCAGGAATAGCTTCCCAACGATTTAAAACCCAAAAATCCCAGAACCGTAAGCCCGAATACCAAAATCGCTAAAAATATCGGCAGAGCTTTTTTCATATTTTTTAAACAAAAATCCCGTTCTTGGAATTATTCCCGGTTAATGCCAGGTGGGTCTTCTCAATTCGACCCTTAAGAAAATTTTTGTAAATTCTCCGTCGAGCCGAAAGATTTTGAAGTCCCTTTGAAATTAAATAATCCGGAATTCACATGTGAACGGGACACTATTATTATAGCACACTAAAACATTATGTCTTCCTCGGCTCTCGTGTAAGGACAAAGCTCGTTTTTCTTGAACCACAGTGCTATTTCCACCTCGGCTTCGGGAACAGTACCCGAAGCATGAACCAGGTTATGCACAGCTCTCTTTTGAGCATTCGCGAGGGCAGCCGAATCAACGGAAAAATCTCCTCTTATGGTGCCCATTTCAGCCTGAGAAGGCATGGTAGCGCCGGAAAGTTTTCTAACCATCTCGACAGCATGTAAACCTTGAATAACCATTTTGACTATGGGGCCGGAAGTCATAAAATCTATAAGCCAACCGTGAACTTTTTGGCCTATTTCCAATGAATCCTTGGTCCCTATTTCCTTCTCGGCATCCAAGCCGTATTTTGCATAAGTACTCAATGTCTTTTCACCTATCGATCTCAAGTAATCAGGCGACGTAGAATAATGCTTGGCTAAATCTTCTTTGGTGGCATTAAACATTTGAAGAGCAATCACCTTAAGACCTCTTTGTTCTATTCTCTTTATTATTTCGCCGGTCAGTCCTCTTTTAACGCCGTCCGGTTTTATCAAAACCAATGTTTTTTCTTCCTTTAAATGACTCATTTTTTTATTTTTGTTTTTCTTCCTCGACTTTTATGTGCAATTCCTTAAGTTGCTCTTTGGAGACATCACTCGGAGCGTCCATCATCAAGTCCTTGCCGTCACCCGTTTTCGGAAAAGCTATCACTTCCCGTATGTTCGGCTCATCCTGAAGTATGGCGATTAAGCGGTCGAGACCGGATGCTATTCCTCCGTGAGGAGGAACCCCGTACGAGAAAGCCTCCAAAAGATGGCCGAATTTCTCTTTGATATCTTCCGGTTTATTACCCATAACCTCAAAGACAGCCGCCAGAAGTTCCGGATCAGTGGTTCTTATGCTTCCCCCGGCAACTTCGTAGCCGTTCAACACAAGATCATACTGGAGAGCCGTGATTTTCTCAGGGGCTTCATGAAAAAGTTTTATGAACTCTTCTTTATTTTTCACGTTCGGCTTGGTGAACGGATGATGCACTGCGTCCCAGCGATGCTCCGTTTCTTTCCATTCAAACATCGGAAAATTCACAACAAACACAAAGGCCAATTCATTTGGATTGTTTTTGTCGTCCCGAAGATCTGGCTTGTCAGAATTGTATTTTGACATGACATCAGCATAATTCAAACGCGGAAAAGGAGACCATTTAATTTTCTTTTCCGGATAAAGTTCTTCTACCATCTTTGTAAAAAGATTCTCTATTAAGACTAAAACTTCATCTTGTGAGACGAAACTCAATTCGATATCAAGCTGAGTGAATTCGGGCTGTCTATCTCCTCTTGTATCTTCATCCCTGAAACATCTGGCTATTTGAAAATATTTTTCGAGGCCGGCCACCATTAAAAGTTGCTTGTACTGCTGAGGCGACTGCGGAAGCGCATAGAATTTCCCAGGATAAACCCGGCTCGGAATCAAATAATCCCTGGCTCCTTCCGGAGTTGATTTGCCTATATCAGGAGTTTCCACCTCTATAAAATCTTCGTCGGATAAAAAGTTGCGAATAAACTTGTTGATTTTGGCCCGCATCACGAGATTACGGCGCATTCTGGGACGCCTCAAATCCAAATAGCGGTATTTCATTCTTGTCTCTTCGCCTATCTCACGGCCGTCGGAAGCAAGATCAAAGGGCGGTGTTTTTGCCTCGGATATTATATTCAAATCAGTCGCTTGGATTTCGTGATAGCCGCTCGGAATTTTGGAATTTTCCATGCCGGCCGGACGTTTCCCAACAATTCCTGTAACCTTAACAACCCACTCAGGCCTTAGTTTTTCAGCCAAAGAATGGAGCTCTTTATTGCCTGGAGTAAAAACCACCTGGGTTATACCGCTTCTGTCGCGCAAATCTATAAATATAAGCTTGCCGTGATCACGCCTCACGTCCACCCAACCCTCAAGTTCCGCCTCCTTACCTTCCAAAGCGGATATATTTTTCGATAAAACTCTCATTTATAGGTGAATTGTACTACTTCATTTTAAACACTTCAAGACGACCGTTTTCTTTTAAAGTCACTTCCAGTAAGCCAACTTGGTCGGTCCTAAAAATTTCAGCGCCGTTTTCTTTTAAGCGATCAATAGTTTCGAACGATGGGTGTCCATAGTTATTCTTACCCACTTCTATCACGGCCAATTCTGGATGGAGCGTTTCTAAGAAATATCGCGACGAAGAGTTTTTCGATCCGTGATGAGCCACCTTAATCAAACTTACCGGTTTATATATGTTGGATGCCACGCTTTTTTCAACAGCGCTGCCGACATCACTCATAAAAAGAGATCGGCTTTCTCCAAATTCTATATCTAAGACTAAGGCCGATTCATTTAAGCTAACGGACTTGTTTCGATTTGCGTTTGGAGATAAAACACGGACCAACACCGAACCATTCCTTAATTCATCCCCGGAAAACAAAGAAATCGACGGCAAATTATTTTCCGCGATAACTGAAGAAAGATTTTTAAAGGAATCCTTGTCGGAAATAATTCCATTTGAAATGAAAATTCCCACTTTATATCTCTTAAACACATTTATAAGACCCGTGAAGTGATCGGCTTCGGGATGTGTTAAAACGACCGCATCTATGTACCTATCATAGGGAGATAATATTTTTTCTAGACCTTTCAATACGGAAAAACTGTCTGGCCCTCCGTCTATTAATATCTTGGCTCCCGAGGGAGTAATTATAAGTTCGCCGTCCCCTTCCCCGACCGGTAAAAAATATTCACTTAAAACTTCCGGCCGGCTCGTTAAATCAATAAAGATAATTACTTCCGCGAAAAAGAAAATCAAAATAAAAGGACAGATTTTAAACCGATTCCTTTCTAAGAAGCCTCTAATAATCAGAAGTTTTTCAAGCATTTTTTCCTTTTCCAAGCAATGAAATACAAAACGGCCGAATAATAAACAACTGAAGCGACGAGTCCGAAATTCACTGAGAAACCTAAATCAATATTGCCGAACAATTCCACCATAAAAGTTTCCAGCTTAAGAAACGGAAAAACCACCCAACTGCCTAAAATCCCCAAATGATGGGATAAAAGTCCAAGAGATGCCGCGCCGAATCCCAAAGCCATAGTAACCGGGATCAAGCCGGCTATAAGAGCATTAGCCGGGAGCGAAACCGGCGAAACATAACCGAAATTTCCCCAAATAATCGGCAAAACCATTATTTGGGCCGAGAAAGTGGAATTTAGATTATCCCGCCAATTCATAAAACCGGGTTCCGCGAAAAACTTCGATTCACCGGCTATGATTGGCTTTAAATAAACGATTCCCAAAAAGGCCAGGAACGACAACTCAAAACCGATATCAAAGACTAAAAGGCGCGGATTAATAAGAAGCATTATCAAAGCCGCAATCATAATCACGTTTCTCGGATCGAAAAGCCTTCCGCTTTCCCCGGCCGCGAACATTAAAAATCCTATTATGGCCGCTCTTACGACGGATGACTCGCCGCCGGTCATAGTGACAAAAATTATCACCAATACCAATGCCAAAAAGAGAGATAAAAGGCGCGGCAAAAAGAAAGAAAACATGAAAAGCGTACCCATAACAAGCAACGAAACGTTGTATCCTGAGAGAGCCACAAGATGGGTAGTTCCGCTTTTTTTCATGGCTTCCTTGAATTCCTCCGAAAACCCTTCTTTTTCCCCCAAAATGAGACCGGATAAAAAGGAACTTTCTTTTTCCGGCAATGTTCCATCAAAAAAATTTATTATTCTATCCTTGAATTTAATGAGATCATGTTTGAATCCTCCGTAAGATTTATCTGTATCTACAATCTCGGGGAAATTGACTATACCGCTTATTCCTTCTTTTAAGAGGTATTTGCTATACGAGTTGTCTCCAACATCATAAATTGCGCCCTGGAAAGAAAGAGTATCTCCGTAAGAAAATTCGGGATATTTTGGCATTCTCATCAATATCTTTTCCTTATTTTTCATTTCAGCCGCAAATGAAATCGTTTTGTCG
>JAKAHT010000005.1:6261-9375 GCA_021814805.1 bacterium | reverse complement strand
TCCAACATCATAAATTGCGCCCTGGAAAGAAAGAGTATCTCCGTAAGAAAATTCGGGATATTTTGGCATTCTCATCAATATCTTTTCCTTATTTTTCATTTCAGCCGCAAATGAAATCGTTTTGTCGCTGGAAGATAAAACTTTTGTTATGGTCGCTTCGAATAGACCTCTTTTGCCGTAATCCGCAAAAATTTTATTCTGCATCCCATCACGTGAACCAAAATAGAAAACTCCGAAGAAAATAAAAATCAACAACACCGAAAGGTAAATGTATTTGACATTCTTTTTTAAAATAAAAATCAACAGAAATAAAAAAGCCGCCGACGGGACTAAGAATATGGCCGACGAACCGAACCCGAGACTAGCTAAGTAAATTCCAAAAATGAAGAAAAGAATCCCGAAGAAAAGAGCATCGTGGGCAGGCACGCTTTAATTATAAGAACGAAGAGACAAAGCTGGCGGCCTGTTTTCCACAAAAATGTTCGATGTCGGGAGGCTGATAGATTAAACAATGACGCCGCCGCCTAAAAGCTCACCTTTTTTGGAATAGAAGACAGCTGACTGGCCCGGCGCCACAAATTTTTGCGGCTCCTTGAAAACCAAGCGGTGGATTATAAGACTGGCCTCCGAAAGCGGCTGGCGATATCTTACGCGAGCTCTAACGCGGTTACCTTTTATCTTCCCGCCAATAAGATTTATATTTTCCAAATCCAATTCCTTTTTCGTAAGAACCGGATTATCATCCCCTTCCGCTATGACTAGCGTGTTGGTTTTAACATTTTTGGAAACTACATAGTAAGGTTTTTTGTCGGCTCCCTTAATCTTCAAATTAGTTCCCAAATGTCTCTGGCCTATGGTGTAAAAGAAAATACCCTCATGGCGGCCGACGATCTCACCCTCCAGATTCACTATGTCACCCGGTTTTTCCGGTATGTATTTCTTAAGAAAATCAGCCAAATCAACATCGCCCAAAAAACAAATTCCCTGCGAATCTTTTTTATCAGCCGTCGGAAGCCCGGCTCTTTTAGCTATCCTTCTCACTTTCGATTTCAAAAATCCACCTATCGGGAAAAGCGAATGAGCTATTTGATCGGCCGTCAGGGTCCATAAAAAATATGATTGATCCTTGTTTTTATCCTTAGCTGCGAAAAGTCTGTTATCTTTCTTTATGACATAGTGTCCGGTCGCCACATAATCAGCGCCCATTTCAAGAGATTTTTTCAGAAACAATCCGAATTTTATCTCTTTATTACACATCACGTCCGGATTGGGAGTAAGTCCGTTCTGGTAAGTCAGTACCATGTAATCGACCACACTTTCCTTGTATTCCTTCTCGAAATCAAAAACATAAAAAGGAATATCCAAATGCTCCGCCGTTCGCCTCGCGTCTTCCGCATCGCGCTCGGCACAGCCGTCCAGATTGTAGGAACGGATAAAAACACCGGTTACATCATAACCTTTCTTCTTCAAGAGAAGAGCGGCCACCGACGAATCAACTCCTCCTGACATACCGACAAAAACTTTGCCCTTTGACTTCATTATGCCGTTATTATAAAATGATTTCTTGTTATGGCAAGACTATCGTACAACGAGCTCAAAGTCGGTACTATTTTTACCAAGGACGGATCGCCTTTCAAAGTCCTTTCTTCGGCTTTCGTGAGAATGCAACAAAGAAAACCGGTTATGCAGCTCAAAATAGAAAATCTGATAAGCGGCAAGGTTCAGGAATATTCCGCCCACCAAAACGAGGAATTCGAAGAAGCGGAGATAGACATAATGCCGGTACAGTTCATATACGAGAATCGGGGAGAATACTGGTTCAATGAAAAAGGTAACCCAAAAAATAGGTTCCAGCTCTCCAAGGAAATATTGGGAAACGCATCCCAGTTTTTAAAACCCTCGACGGAACTCACCGCCTACAAATTCAATGAAAAAATAATCAACGTAGAACTGCCGATAAAAATGGATCTTAAGGTTACCGAAGCTCCTCCGGCAATAAAAGGAAATACCGCCCAAGGAGGTAATAAAGCAGTAACTTTGGAAACCGGAGCTAAAATAAATGTTCCTCTCTTCATAGAAGAAGGAGATATAATAAAAATAAACACGGAAACCGGAGAGTATATAGAAAGAGTTTAATCTTCTATCTTCAGGAATTTAAATTTTTAAGGGATTCTTTTAAGGACTCCCTTAATTTTTCTATGTTCAAGGAATCGGTTTCCCCTTTCTTGTTAGATTTTATGTCTTCGGTATGAAGTTCGGACAAATGGATGGTTGATTCGTTTTCTTCCCCCTCTTCGGCCTCTTCGCCGTCGATTATGGTCTGTTTTCTGGAATTTTTCATGACGAATTTCCTCTGCTGTCTACCTTGAAATCTCTGCAAAAATCTCTTTTTCTTGGGCTCTCCTCCTTGATTTCCGCTTCTTTGGCCTTGAGAGGCGCCCGCCGGTGATCCGGAACCGTCAGGCTGGAATTCTATGCCGATCTTGGCCAAATCGGAATAGGTCGAAGCCGCTTCTCTTTGGCTCATCCTTTCTTCGTGCCTCCTTTCTCCGAATTCTTTAGAATATTTATCACCCATTATTCCGCTCCACTGGTTTATCTCTTCTTCGACAGCCCAGCGCGCTCTCGCATAATTTTTTCTCGAAGAATCGATTATCTTTTCCGCCACGGTCGGAAAAGAATCAAGATTGAATGGCGGCAAGGTTGTTGCCGAGAAGGGACGGGAGGTCACACCGTCAACCATCAATTTCAAATAAGTGTGATAATTGGGAAGATTGACCAAATCCTGGGCGGTGAATTCTGGCTCGAATTCTCTCTCCAAAAATTCAGCATCGGCCGCACCCACCCGGAAGGAAACCATGGTACCTACGTTACCAAAGACAGCATCCCTGACTTTTGTCGAAACATCGGTCACGAGTTGTCCGATATATTGATGGGCCAATATCAAATCAAGCCTGTATTTTCTGGCCTCGGATAAAATATTGGCGAAGGAATCGGTGGCGAAATTCTGAAACTCGTCGACATAGAGATAAAAATCGACGCGCTCATCCTCCGGAATCCTCACGCGTTCCATGGCCGAGAGCTGCATTTTTGTGATAAGCATCGATCCTAAAA
>JAKAHT010000005.1:0-6161 GCA_021814805.1 bacterium | reverse complement strand
AAGGAATCGGTGGCGAAATTCTGAAACTCGTCGACATAGAGATAAAAATCGACGCGCTCATCCTCCGGAATCCTCACGCGTTCCATGGCCGAGAGCTGCATTTTTGTGATAAGCATCGATCCTAAAAGAGCTGAATTATCTTCACCTATCCTTCCCTTGGAAACGTTCACCAAGAATATCTTTCCCGTATTCATTATGTCAAAAATATCAATAGTGCTTTTCGACTGACCCACAATGTTCCGGACAAGGGCCGTCGAAAGAAACTGACCGACTTTGTTTTGAATAGGAGCGATAGCTTCGTTCCTGAACTGATCGCGCCACTCCTCGAATTCATTAACCCAAAAAGCTTTGACGACCGGATCTTTTATGTTGTCGACTATTTTTTGGCGGTATTCTTTATCAACCAGAATGCGCGTAATACCTAGAAGTGTCGTCCCGGGCGTGTCGAGAAGTGCAAGAATCGCATTGTTTAAAATATATTCCATTCTGGCCGACCAAACGTTTGACCAAATCTTGGTGAATATCCCCATCAAGCCTGAAGCCACCAAATGTTTATACTTCGGATCGGGAAGTTCCAAGACATTGAAACCAATGTGGAAATCCGGGTCAGCCGGATTGAAATAAATAACGTCCTTAAGTCTCTCCTCCGGAATCTTCGAAAGAAGGCTTTCCACCAATTCACCGTGGGGATCGACAACACACAAGCCCTCGCCGTTCACGATATCCTGGACTATCAAATTATTAAGAAGAGCCGTTTTTCCGGTGCCGGTTTTACCTATCACATACATATGCTGGCGCCTATCGCGCCTTTTGATGCCGAAAAGCCGGTTGGAATTCCTAAAATCGACCCGGCCGAAATAAGCTACATCTTTTTCCTCTTTATCCATTTTTTTAATTCTATACTACTAAAATAACCACTTCAACAAACCCTTCATTCGCTAAGTATTTGCTTGCCTAGGTTCCAAAAACTCGGATCGCCGTTTATCTTCCTGTAATACCACCACTCCGATCCCCAAAGATAAATGGGGTCCAGCCCCGTTCTTTCGGCGAACTTGAAATTGCTGAGGAGGGTGGTTGTGGAAAAATCGGAAGTTTGAGCCGTCATACTTTCATATCTTAAAGGAGCTCCGTCTATCGACCAGGGCTCGGCTTGAAGTTCGGAAATCATAACGCGCGACACGTGGAAGAGTTTCTCCACGAGAGCTGCTCGAAAAGTGTAGAAAGCCGGCGGTATAAAAAAGTAATGAAACACTCCTATATAAGGGGCGCTCACAACCCTGTAAAGGGTACTTCCGAGTACATCCCCCGATCTCGATACTCCGAACCAAGTACTAAGCTCCCCGCTGTCGGTCAAAACAATCGGCTTCGTCGGATCAAGTTTTTTCACCAAAGCTATTTCTTCGTCGAAAAGATTTTTATCGAGCGGCGGACACATTCCGAAACTCGAAAGATAAGGTTCGTTTTCCACTTGCCAAGCCTTGATGGCCGGAAAGGACTTGTAATGTTCGATAATGGTCGTGAGGTAATTAAAAAACTCGGATTTGAAAGAAGATTCATTGAGAGAACCAGCCCAGGAGGGTATGTGACATTCCGGCCAGCGAGGAACCCGCTCTCCGATAACCAAAACGACGTTTCTTCCGCCGTCAGAGGCTAAATTAATTTCCCAATCCAAGTCGGCGAAATCAAATTTGCCGGCTTCAGGTTCCAAATATTGCCAATAAGCCATAAGAATCAAATTTTTTGGATTTAAATCGCTTAAAATAGATTCATAAGCCGCTCGCCAATCTAAACCCAGCCCTTCTTTGGCATAAAATTCGCTAAAAGACAAACCAGTCTCCGGATGAGCGCTTCCGAAACTTAGGGCGAAACTTAAAAGATAAACCGCGAAAAAAGCTCCAACTATTATACCTGCTATCTTTAAAAATCTTTTCATCGAAGAATTAAATAAAAAGCGCTGCGACCCCCAAAGTTATAAGTATTATACTCCAGACTTTTTGTTTAATGATGGCCGGTCGAAGCGGTTCCCTGAGGAGTTTGGAATATTTCCTTGAAAATAAAACTATAAAGGCAAAAAGGAAGACATATTGAACACCGGAAAGAGCATTAACAAGCGATACCGGACCCAGCGAGAAAGCATAATTCACCAAAACGAAGCTCAAAACCGCCGCGATTTGACCGACTAGAAAAATTGTTCCAGTTTTCGCGGAAGATTTTTTAAAAGAATTTAAAATATCCCCTCTTCCTTTCCGAGGTAAAAGGAGAATCAACGAGCCCACTACCGCTCCGAATCCTCGCCAAATAAAACCGTCGAGAAACGCGTCATTATTGAAAACAAATTTCATCAAAACCTGAGAAAGGCCAAAAAGAAAAGCAGCTAAAACCGAGCCCCAAAAAAGTTTGACCCCCATATGTTTCATCCTTTCTTTGAACGACTCTTCATGGGATATTATGAAACTGCCAAAAACTATCAGAACAAAACCGATTACTTGATTGAATTTTAGAAGCTCATCAAGGCCCAAAAAAGCCATACCGAAGACGAAAATCGGAGTTATTCCGCCGACTATCGGCACCACCTGCGAAGCTTCCTCCTTATAGAGAAGTTTGTAAAAAACCAGAAGAGCAAAAGTGTAAGCTATGCCAGAACCGATACTTGCGATGACAACAAGGATACCTGGAAAATGAAATCCGAAAGGTATGAGAAAAAGCACCAAAATACCCAAAACATTTACAGCAAAGGTATAAACCCAAGGGTTGGGCACCAGATCCTCGAGCATTATCTTGGAAATTATCGAGGATGCGGCATTCAAAAAATAAGCAAACAAGCCTATATAAAACCAGGTCATTTGGCTATCAATTTTTCTATATTATAAGTTCCCATTTTTTCAGCATCCAAGAAACCGTGCATAGCTGCTTCGGCAAACCAGCCGTCCTTCAAATAATCAAAAAGCCATTCGTGGGTGTAACTCGGGTCATACTGGTTCATAGCTGCTCCAACCTTAAGAAGCCATTCTCTGTTGAAATCTTCCTGCGATCCGATGGGCGGAGCAATGATTATAGGTATCCCCAAGGCGCAATAAAAGGAAAGCTCGCTGGGCTTCGTCCAAAGTATGTCGGTCCGCCTCAATGTTTCATTGAATAAAGAGAAATAATCACTGAGACCTATAGCCGAGAGAAGTTCCACGCCATCATCAAAAGGCTCCCTGAAACCTAAATTCTTCAAATTGCTTCTAAAGTAATCTACTGATTCTTGCCTCACGCCGGCCGAAAGTATCATTCTTACTTTCTTATTTTTTATGTTGTCCCTCAGACTCTCGACTATCTTCATCCCGATATCTTTTTGGGCTCCTGCTCCGCCCACCGAGAAAAGGATGGTGAGCGGCCGGCCGGAGACTTCCGGCAACTCCCCGATATTTTCTTTTATCACCGCCCTATACTCCTTAAAATAATGCTTTGACGGATCCAAATTCACAAGCCTCAAAGCCATATCCTTTTTCAAAACATCCATAGATAGTTCACCGATGTTTTCTTTGGGAAGAGGATAACCTGTAAGATGTATATTTTCTTCCTTTACACCGTAGAGCTTCAACCTTTCGGCTACCCGCTCGGTCGAAGCGCAATATTGAATTCTGGTTTTTTTCGAATTGAGTGGCGCCCAAGCTCTTGCGACATCAGCATCTGCCGTTACACAAAAAATCTCGCCTGGGTAATTGAATTCTTCAGCCATAAAGGCTGTAGTAAAGAAGGTGGTGATAAAAGGTATCTTTTTGGCTTCCAATCTTTGTATTAAATCCTTCCCCCACCCGCTTTTTATAAGCTTGAACATCTGTCTTAAGGTTACGTTCGAGCCAGATAAATCTCTTTTGGGATAAAAATTGAGTATTCTTTGAAATCTGTCGAATATGTAAAAAATAAGCCAGCCAAAAACAGGAATTCTTTTTAAATTGGAGACAAAATCGTAAAACCGGCGGCTGGATAACCAAACTTCCTTATCTTTTAAAGGAATCCCCTCATAATCATTGGCGTTTATAACTTTGCCATCCGGCGAGAGGCTTCTCAAAGGAAAAGCTGTCCTTTGATGGCCGTAACCCATACTTACGGCCACTATCCAAGCCTCTTTTCCTGAAGCATCTTTTACCATACGGTAATTATAAGTCAGTCAATCAAAAATTGCAGGAGTAGAGCCACCGGAGAACCGGCAGCGCCCTTTGTAAGGTAATCCCCCTCAATCGATGTCATCCTGGGGGCCATATCAATATGGACCCAGGGAATATCTTTTATAAATTGCCAAAGGAAAACCGCACCAGTTATCGCACCGCCGTAACGGGTTTTCCCGTCGTTAGCTACATCACCGAAAGTTCCCTTTATATCGTCTTCATATTCTTCCCATAGGGGCAGTGGCCAGACGAAATCCCCCGTCAATTCTCCGCCCCTCATCATTTTTTCCTCTATCTTTTTATCTGTCGAAAAAATAACCGAAGCTCTTTGGCCCAAGGCTATCATAGCCGCACCGGTTAAAGTCGCAATGTCTATAACAATCTCAGGATTATATTTCTTCGCATAAACCAAAGCATCGGCTAATATTATTCTGCCTTCGGCGTCCGTATTCAAAACCTCTATTGTCTTCCCGGACATTGTTTTTAAGAGATCCCCCGGATGGTAACTTGAGCCGGAGGGCATATTTTCCACGGCCGGCACGAGTCCTATTATATTTTTCTTGAGCTTCAGCCGTGCGGCCGCAGAAAGGACATGGATAACCGCAGCGCCGCCGGACATATCCATATGCATTTCATAAATGCCGCTCGTGGGTTTAAGATTTAACCCCCCGCTGTCGAAGGTAACCCCCTTACCTACCAAAACGACAGGTTTTTCCTTGCCGCCCTTCATATACTCCATGACTATGAATTTCGGTTTTTCTGAAGAACCTCTTGAAACACCGAGGACACCTCCCATACCAATATTTTTTATCTCTTTCTCGTTTAATATTTTAACCTTGAAACCGGCGAATTGTCCTGCGGCTTTAGCCGCTTCGGCAAGACCCTCGGGGGTCATATCTCCCCCCGGCGTATTTGAAAGCTCACGCGTTTTGTTTATTTCTTCCCCGATGATCTTCCCTTCCCGCAATGCGGAGAAAACATCTTTGTTGTCACTGATTAAAACATTCTCGACGAATTTCCATCCGTCTTTCGGTGGTATTTTATACTTTATGAATTCGAAATTCGCTATTTCGAATTCCATGGCGGCAATGCGAGGAACAATCATATCAAACTCCTTTTCGCCCGTCCGGAAATCACTCATATTCACGGCTATATTCTTCAACTGATTCGCTTTGGCGATTACAATGATTTTTCGCATAAGGAGCATCGATTTCCGATGATTGAACTTCGGTAGGTTAACAAACAAAGCCTTGCGCCCTCCCGGCAGCATTACGACACTTTCCTTGTCCTGAACGCAATCGAGGGATTTTTCAATACTCTTCACGTATTCCCCTTCCTTTGCGTTCAGTACATCGAAAAAGGGATGCTTCTTAATGTCCCCCTTGAAGATAAATACCAAATCGGCATTCACAGGTATTTTTTTAGTTTGTTTGATGATCATACATCGATTTTATCATTGTTCTGCTGATTTTTCAGTCATCAATTCATTGAAAATTCGACCTATACCACTTCACTGTTATAGCATCTCTCGCAATAAACCAATTCTGGACGCTCCGGCGCGAATGGTGTTTCGAATTCGACTGCGCAGTGCTCGTCGCCGTGGAAATGATTATTTTTATCGCACATACACGTGCGGCGCCATAACTTGAGTGGCGTTTCTTGCTTCAGCCTTCCATAATGACGGCAATTGGGACAAAGTCGCGGGAGCGGTAAAATCATCCTTCTTAAAAATTGGAGTTCTGGAGCGATAATCCTGAAAACCATGGTACATTGTTCGTCGCATTCTCCTCCATGACGGCATTTTATGGTTTGATTTAAAATTTCGTCTTTCACTTCTTTGATATCGTCCGGCAACTCGTTCCATTCCGTTGACGCTCGATGATCTCTCATTGTTTCATTTTTCCAGGAATACTTTTGCTCCGCCGCCTCATCCGCTTTGAGAGGAAAATATTCTTGGGCTATCGTTTCGTTGTAAGCAAAAGGTGAAATTTCTATCGGGAAAAATTC
>JAKAHT010000004.1:30439-32717 GCA_021814805.1 bacterium | reverse complement strand
TCCAAGAGCTTGATACGCTCGTCCTTGCCTTCGGTACGCTTTAAGGTCCATACTCCGGGCTCGGGATTCAAACCCCTTATTTTTCTGTCCACAATAACAGCTTTCTCTCCGCCTTCTTGTTCCGCTTTTTCCAAATCCCCATAATCAACGAAGGCGTCTTCCGAAGAAAACTTCTTCGTGTATGTTGCTTCGGACTCATCCTGCGACACCGGCGTTACCTCGCCCCGCTCGAATCCCGGAAGCGTCTCGAGAAGCAGGCCCGCCGAAAGCTCAGCGAGTGCATCGTGCAATTTTGAGAATTGGAAATTAGAAAGTGGAAATTCCAATTCTCGCCTTGCGAGGATTGGGCCATGATCTACTTTTCCATCCATTAAAATCAACGTGGTTCCTGTTTTTTCGTCGCCGGAGAGAATCGCCGATTGAATGGGCGTAGCTCCGCGGTACCTCGGCAAAAGCGAGGGGTGAACCACTATTATTCCTCTGGGAAAAATATCAATAACCTCTTGGGGGATGATTTTTCCGTACGAGGCAAGAACAGCAAAATCGAATTTTGAATTTGAAATTTGAAATTTGAAATTTGCGAGCGACTCCGGTTGTATAACGGGAATATTGTGTTTGTCAGCAAGAGCTTTCACCGGAGGGGAAGTAAGAATGTGCTTCCGGCCGACCGGCCGGTCCGGGTTCGTTGCGACAAGCGACGGCGGGAAACCCGCCTCGATCAATCGCCCGAGAACTATCTCGGCGAAACGGGGAGTTCCGAAAAATATATACTTCATAAATTTCTAGATTAAGGTCAATTAATCATTTCTACCTTATGGAGTTCCTTGGCTTTATCAACGAAAAGTTTTCCATCCAGATGATCCACTTCGTGCTGGAAAACCCTGGCCAGGAGTCCCCAGGCTTTTATCTTTATCTTATTGCCGTCGGCGTTAAAACCGTCCAAAACCACCCGGTAAAATCTCTCGACCGGCCCGAAAGTTTCCGGAACGCTTAAACAACCTTCTTCGATTGTTTCGGTGTCTTTAGAGAACTTGGAAAGCACCGGATTGAAAACGGCATAAAATTTCATATGGCCTTGATCGTCCGGCACTTGAGCCACGAACATCCGATAGGGAAGTCCCACTTGATTGGCGCTCAGCCCAACGCCATCAGCCTCTTTCATCATCGCCCTCATCTTCCTTGTGAGTTCTTTTATCTCACTCTTGGTATGATTTTTAAAATCAAATTCCTGCGTTTTGGAACGCAAAAAATTCTCGTTTTCTTTGTTCAAAACTTCCAATATTTTTTCCGATACTTTGTTCATTTCTTTGCTTTTTTATTTTTATCACCGTCGAACAATACTCTCATAAAATAAGCTCCTTTGCTGTTCACGTCCTTTTTTTCAGCTATGCTCTTGGCCAACGTCAAAAGTTCCTCCTCATCCCTCTCTTTGGCGAGTTTGATGTAAAGAGCTTTATGCTTGTCGTCTTCTAATATCTCGGAAAGCATGAGTCCAATCATCTGGTATTTTTTATGGACGTGGCTCTCTTTCTTGCGTTTTTTCAATTCTTCCAGATAATTTTTTGAAATCTGGTTATCCATTTATTCCTTGATTTCTATTGTATGTTAGAATTTAACCTATGAAAAGGCGGCTCTTCATAAGCATCAAAATACCGAAAGAAATAAGAAAAACAGTGAGAGAAGAGCTTAATAAAATAAAACTTCCTCAAAAACTGCAGGCCAGATTCGTGCCGGAAAAGAATTGGCACATCACAGTGCTCTTCATGGGCTATATCGAAGAAAATGAAATCGAGAATACGGCTGAGGCAATATCGGACATCAAAAAAGAATATACCGGAGGATTCGAGGTAACATTCGAAAAAATAAATTACGGTCCGCCGGGATCCGTAAAAAGAATGATTTGGCTAAAAACAAACAAAAACACAAGCGATATAATTGGGCGAATCAAAAATTCTTTAGAAAGTGGATTAAAAACCAGGGGTATTTTTTTCGAACACGATTTTAAAGATTTTAACGGACACGTCACTCTCGCCAAATTTATGCCGGCTTCCGAAAGGGAGCTTCCTGGTATAGAAAAAACGCTGGCGTTGTCTTTCAAAGCCGATACCGTGTTTCTTACTGAATCGCATTTGGAAAAATCCGGAGCAAATTACGAAGATTTGGAAGAAGTATTCCTTTAGGTTAGAATTAATCAGATGCAAGATAACAAGAAGAAAATAATCATAGGGCTTTCAGCCGCTTTAGCGGGCATTCTTTTATTTTATGCCGGCCTTAAGGT
>JAKAHT010000004.1:7752-30339 GCA_021814805.1 bacterium | reverse complement strand
CTTCTCGTAAACGGCGGATCGGCTTCAGCTTCAGAGATTCTCTCAGGAGCTTTAAGGGACGACAGGGGTATAAAACTGGTGGGTGAAAAAACTTTCGGTAAAGGAAGTGTTCAAGAAATAGAAAATCTGCCTGACGGATCATCGATGAAAATCTCCATCGCCGAATGGTTGACTCCCAACGGCACCACCATAAACAAAATCGGCCTTACGCCCGATTACCAAGTTTCCCTGACCGACCAAGACATTCAAAACAAACAAGATCCTCAACTCGACAAAGCCGTGGAAGTTTTGAAACAGGAAATCGGACAATAGATGAAAGTAATATTCATCAAAGATCAAAAGGGACTGGGTAAAAAATTCGAAGTGAAGAACGTATCAGACGGCTACGCCAGAAATTTTCTCATACCCAGAAACATCGCCATCCAAGCGACAACGGAAGAGATAAACAAGCTCGAAAAGAAAATAAAAGAAGAAGAGATAAAACACGAGAAATTGATTGCCGATCTCAAGAACGAAGCCGAACAGCTGGAAAAATTAACATTCAATTTCAAACTTAAAGTGGGGGAGAAGGGAGAAGTATTCGGGGCCATCCACGCTAAAGATATAGAGAAAAAACTCGAAGAAGCGGGATTTCACAACGCCAACGTGGAACTTGAAAAACAAATAAAATCCACTGGAGAATTCCTTCTGCCGGTGGATCTGGGAGAAAAAGTAAAAACTAAACTTAAAATAACGATTAAAGGGGATTGACGCTTACTACCTTCACTGATTTCTTGGAGCCGTCGAAATTGGTTTTTCTTTTATTGGAGAACTTGACCACACCTTTTTTTACGGCATAGAGCGTATCGTCGCCTCCTTTTTTGACATTCACTCCGGGATAATATTTGGTACCGCGCTGGCGTATTATCACGTCGCCGATTTTAGCTTTTTCGCCGTCGAAAAGCTTGACGCCCAAGCGCTTGGATTCTGATTCTCTTCCTAATTTTGTAGAACCTTTAGCTTTAGTATGTGCCATAACTTAATGGTACAATTGTATTAAAAGAGGGGAATTATGTCAATATTTTCGGCCAAAATATCGGCCTGGTTCGGTAAAAATAAGGGCTGGATAATAGTCGTAACTTTAATCTTATTCCTTATGGCGGCAAGTTTTCTTTTGGGCTATTTCTACGGCACAAGGGACAATCCGGCACCTATAATCATAGAGAAGCAATCAGTTTAGAATTTTCATTGACATTATGTGCTCATTGTTACAAAATAACGCAACGCACATAAACAAAGAAAATCAATCAGACAATAAACAAGGAAAGGTACAGGTTATGAGAAATTTTTATTTAAGCGAGTTCGAAGAATGGCCGCTTCATGTGGCTAAAATCGGGGATGATTTAAACCCGTTTCACGACGACAAGGTGGAACTTTATGCCGTAGTCGGCTACCACATGCCATATGAAACCCTTAAGTTCTTGGCAGTTAAGGGCATATTGGAAGATGCTCTGTCGAGAGGAATGCTCGAAAATACCAAGACTCTTATCGAAGCTACTTCAGGAGCTTATGGCTTGGTTTTAGCCGGCTTAGCCAAATCATTCGGCATAAAAAACGTGGTATTGGTAATGAAAAACGATGTTCCGTTGGGGAAAAAATACCCCCCATATCTCGCCGGTGCCAGAATAATTCCTCCCGAAGAAGGGCTTAGTCCGATAGGGACCGCTCGTAAGTTGGGTGGCGGAGGCTGGAAAAAAAGCGGATGGGAAAGAGGGACTAACGGCTGGCTGAATTTAGACCAGTATGCCAACCCGGCAAATACCAAACTCTACGAGGACTGGCTGACTCCTAAAATTATTAAGAACATACCCAATTTAAGCTTGATAGCTGCTCCAGTCGGCACCGGAGGAACCATAATAGGTTTAAGCAAGGCTATGAGGGGAACTGCAAAGAACACAACGATTCTGGGAGTGATGTGTTCGCCTGGAAACGAAATACCCGGAGCCAGAGATTTGAACGCGATGAAAGAAATTTCTCTTCCTTGGCGTGAAGCCATAGACGAGAAAGTGGAGGTAGAAACAAAAATCTCTTATCTTTCTTCGCTCCAAATTTTATGGAAAACTGGTTTGACACCGGGAGCCAGCGGGGGAATGGCTTATGCCGGAGTCATAAAATTCCTCAAAGAAGAAAAAAGACAGAACCGGTCCCTCGACAGGCTGAGAAACTCCGAAGGAAAGATTGTGGCCGCCATAATTTTTCATGACAGTTTCCGACCGTATGTAGCCGACAGATTCACAGTCTTTCTGCCGGAAGAGTGGCAAAAACCCAGTACAGCACCTTTGCCTTGGGAAATCATTTAAACACCTAAGTGGCGTCTTCAAAAGAGACGCCGCTTGACATTATATAAGCATATACTAATATGTTTATATGTTGTGTTTGTGCAATGAGATTGAGGAATTCGGCAAAGGCATAGGCAATTCCTCGAGATACAGGATAATTGAAGCCCTTTTGAACGGCCGAAAGACTGTAGGGGAACTCGTAAAAATAGTCAAACTCTCACAGCCGGCCGTATCTCAACATCTTAAGGTTCTCAAATCCTGCCGGCTGGTAGTGGACGAAAAGAGAGGAAAGGAAATATTCTACGATTTCAACTCGGAATATGCCCTGCATTTACTAAAAAATCTAGCTTTAGACGTAAAAAAACAAAAGTCGAAAAAACAAAACAAAAAATAATGGACAAAATAAAAATATTGGGAATCTCCGGGAGTTTGCGTAAAGAATCCTTTCATACCAAACTTCTCAAGGTTATAACAAAAATGAGTGTAGAAGGAGCGGAAATAGAAACCGCCGACATAAGCAATCTGCCTCTTTTCAATCAAGATTTTGAAACTAATCCTCCGGAAGCCGTCACCGCTTTCAAGAAAAAAATCAAAGAAAGCGACGCTATACTTTTTGTCTCGCCGGAATATAACTATTCGGTACCCGGAGCGCTTAAAAACGCCATTGACTGGGCTTCCAGGCCGTACGGGGACAACAGCTTCGATGGAAAAACCGCCGCCATTATAAGCGGCTCGATAGGTATATTAGGAGGGTCAAGAATGCAGTATCATTTGAGGCAATCCTTTGTGTTTCTGAATATGCGCCCGCTGAACAGACCGGAAGTCATGATTCCGATGATCCAGGATAAATTCGATGCGAGCGGAAATATTACCGACGCTCCCACCAAGGAGAAAGTGGAGGAAATGATAAACGCGCTCGTTTCCTGGACCAAAGAAATGAAAACGAAATAATTCGGCGTGTTTTAAAGTAATTACAAAAAAGGTCGCCAATAAAGAAATATATGGAAGAAACAAAAAATAACAAACATCCGGAGACGTGCGAATGTCCCATATGCAAGATGGGTGCCGGGATGTGTTTCCACGGCTATCACTCCGGAAAGCATTGGATACTGAAAATAGTCTTGGCTTTTATAGTTCTTGTTCTCACTTTTTGGGTGGGCTTCAGAGTAGGCGTGATAAGCACCTATTTAACGGGCTATCGCGGCTATCCGATGATGTATTACAGATCTTACGGCCCAGCGGAAAGATGGTCGGGTAATTATAACGGCTACGGCCCGGGAATGATGGGCTACTTCAATCAAGCCCAACCACAGGATCAAAACGCCACAACGACCAAATAAATTAAGCTCCAATCTTGATATAAAAACGCCCCAAGCAGGGCGTTTTTATTTATTCCTCTTATTTGACATAAACAATAGATATGTGTCAAAATATTAAAAATATAATCAGCTGTTAAACAAATAAAAACGGAGGTACGTTATGGATAACTTTTTTACCCTTGTCATACCGGCATCATTTTTTCTGCTCTTGATAGTTTTCTGTATAGAAATAGTCATTAACTACAGAAAAGAAAAAGAGCTCGGAATGAGATACCAGGTAATGATGGTCACTGCGGCTTTTACAACGCTGTTAGCTCTACCGCATCTTTTAAGGCTCAAAGATGTGGGAGATATAATACTCGGAATATTCTTGATACTGTCAGCCGTCATATTTATGGTGGCCGGCGTAAGAAAGAAAAATGGGATATGGAGAATGGAAGGTTTCAACAATCATACCAACAAATCTTATGAGATGAACGATGTTTTTTATTCCCAAAAATCCGTTGAAAGTAGAGCGAAAGAGAGATTGTTGTTTCTGAGAAGCCAGGATAATTACCGGAACAATAAAGAGGGGATAAAATGGTTTTTCGTCATAAGACCGGACGGGACAAAATACAGAATCGAGCCATAATTTTTTTCAAAAGAAGCGGTACAAATATGTGCCGCTTCGCCGCTTTTTGGGGCCCGGAATCAGGCTATTGCAAAATATCCAACATTGTCTCATTATTGAAAAACGCTCTTTGACATCGGGATCTTACCTGATCCCGATCATAATTAACCCAATCCATAAACTAAAACCCAGGAGGTTTTATGAAAATCCAAGCCAAGGTAATGGTAAATTCTCAACCGGACATGCTGAAATACAGGATGTCTAATGAAGAGATGACGCACGGTCAAACTGTACGAGCCGACTTACAAAACATTCGTGTCGGACAACCGGCGGAAAAGGGAATACCGGTCGCAGCGGTATTTTTCTGCGACAGTGACTTAAAAGTACTTAAGACCCTGGAAGAGGGCGACGGAAATTCTTTACCGGATAAAGTGACCGTCAACAACTTGAAAGTCAACATGCCAGGTCACTATGATCTGAAGAACGTCCTCATCACCTCCAATGGTTCCATAAACGTGACCGTAGATAAAGAGACGGAAATAGTATCAATCGAGGAATAAATACCTCCCAGGTTAATTAATAAACCCACCTTATAAAAGGCGTGCCATCCGGTACGCCTTAAATAATTTACAGAGCCTTTTATATTTGACATGAAACAATATTTATGGTTTATTCTATTAATCGCTGTTTAAAAAGGAGGTTTAAAATGGCCACAATAAAATCCCTGGATAATGATCTTTTTCGTGCCGGACTTGTAGACATATCCCCGAATCTCTATGAAATAATAGTGAAGGAAGCTAAAAAATACTTGGATGGCTTCACCAAACGCTTAAACAAGAAATCCATCCAAACCGCAATAAACGCGGTGCGCGATGAACGAGGTTACGACGGCATAGCTATAATAGGGAATAAAAATATGAAGCTCTCTATGTTCGTTGAGAGTATAGAAACCCTATTCGGAAAAACCACCGTCGAACTCAGACTTTCATTGCCGATAGTGGGTACGGTGAAAGACAACCGGGAAGTCTGGAACAAAATTATCACAAGCGCCAGAGTTCCAAAAAACAACGGCATCATAGAGGGAGAATTATCCATTAATCTAACCCTGCCTGAAATCTACAACGTAATCGAAGGTAGAATTTCCGGGGGTAAGAAATCGTTTCTATTGAACTAAAAGCGGCACCACTTAAAATAAAGGGTGCCGCTTTGCCGTTAACTCTGATAAAATAAATTGAAAACCATGACGCCGATAATTAAAAAAATAGTAGCCCTGGGCGGAGGAGAAATAGGACGGCCGGGCTATCCGGTTGAAACAACGAAGATTGACCGCGAAATAATCCGCCTTACGGGAAAGAAAAATCCCCGACTGCTTTTTATTCCCACCGCCAGCAATGATTCGGAAAGCTATTATGAAGTTGTCAAAAAACATTTCGGCAAAAGATTAAAAACAAGAACAGACGTCCTTTATCTTTTAAAAAACAGACCGACAAAAAAAGAAATCAAGGAAAAAGTCTTGCGGTCCGACATAATTTATGTCGGCGGCGGAAATACCGAAAAGATGATGCACGCCTGGAAAAGATACGGATTGGATAAAATACTCTACGAAGCCTGGGAAAGGGGAATAGTGCTCTCGGGACTCTCGGCCGGCTCCATTTGTTGGTTTAAGTGGGGACATTCAGATTCCAGGAAAATGCTGGACAAAAAAGCCGATTACATCCGCACGGCCGGCTTGGGTATGATAGAAGCCCTGCATTGCCCGCACTGGGACGTGGAAAAGAAGCTCCGGGAAAAGTCTTTAAAAAATATGATCAAGAAAACCCACGACACGGCTATAGTCATAGACAACTGCGCCGCCCTCGAAATAGTGGGCGATTCCTGGAGAGTGATAAGTTCAAAAACTAAAGCCAATGCTTATAAAATATACTGGCGTAAAAATAAACTCATAGAAGAAAAAATACAAAAGAAACCCAACTTCACTCGCTTTACACGCCTCCCGACATCGCACGTTTCTGTGGATAGTATATATTAAATTTATATAAGATTATCGGTATGGTTTGCGATAGTACCGGCACCCATCATCACAATAACGAATCTTTCTTTGCTGTCATTCATTATTTCTCCGAAAACCTTAGGAAGTTTTTCATAATCGCGGCAAAACGAAACGTTTAAATTTTTATTGGAGCGAGATATGCGCTTAACCAAACTTTCGGATGTATAGGCTTTGTTTATCTTATCCCGGCCAGCTACTTTATATGTCGGCATTAGAACCAAATAATCCGCCTTATCAAAAGAAACAGAAAACTCTTTAAAAAGATTCTGGAGGCGCTTTGCCTGATGAGGCTCAAAAACGCAAACTATCTTATATTTGGGGAATTTTTCCCGGAAAGCAGAAAGAGTCGCATCAATTTCAGTCGGATGATGAGCATAATCGTCGTAAACCGGTATTTTATATTTGGTATAACGTATCTTGCACTTGCGGACATTAAGATCACCACGATACTCGAACCTTCGCCAGGCGCCTTTATAGTCATGAAGAGCCGAAAGAATTAATTTTTCTTCAATACCCAATGTTTTAGTGAGCATAGAAACAGCCAAAGCGTTCATAAGATTGTGCTCGCCGGGAATGGAAAGACTTTTCTTTAATTTTGACTTAAGGTCCGGCCTGTCAGATAAAGAATACCAGATGACGTTGACCGATTTTTCCTTGGCCGCTTTCTCGATTTCTTTTTTTAATCTGTAAAGATTTTTATTATCCTTATTAACAAGAAGGGTACCGCCGAGTTTCATATTGGAAATGAATTTCAAAAATGTTTTTTCTACATTTTCAAAATTCTTATAAAAATCCAAATGCTCCTTGTCGATGTTCGTGATGATGGTGAAGGTAGGGAAATAATTTAAGAAAGCCGCCTTCCACTCATCGGCCTCAAGAACAAGATAATCTTTATTGCCTAAACGAAAGTTAGTATCGCCGAATTCTTTTAATTTAGTACCCACTATGACAGTCGGATCAAAACCGGCCCTTATAAGAACAAGAGACAAAAGAGATGTAGTTGTGCTTTTTCCGTGAGCTCCGGCAACAGCGAATGTTTCATAACTCTTAGTAAGTTCACCTACGGCCTCCGGGTAAGAGTAAATAGGAAGACCTCTCTTCTTTGCCTCCAAAAGCTCGGGATTTCCGACCGGGATGGCATTATTGTATATAACGAGTCCCAATTTAGACTCTAAATTAGCCTTTTTATGGCCTATTTTGACCTTTATACCATCTTTTTTAAGCTCTTGGGTTATTTTACTCTCGGTCATATCAGAGCCAAAAACAGCCCAATTTTGAGCCTTAAACCACCTAGCTAAAGAACTCATGCCTATGCCACCTATGCCTATGAAATAAACAGATTTTTCGCTTATATGGTCGAACATAAAAGATATTAATGATAGGTTACTCTTATCGAGGTTTAAATTCCAGATGTTGCCAACATATGATATTTATTTTATTATTTTTATCAGTTTTAAAAAGCGATATTAACAAAACAAAAAATCGGAAAGGCGGGTTTTTATATGCCGCTCTTTAGAATAACACTCATAGAAACGGGGGATGATGGGGCTCTTGTTGAATACGAAGATATCATCGCCGACAATAATTTGGATGTAAAAGCATATACCGAATATGCGACTAGCAACGGCCAGGGTGATAATCATCGCAGATATCCAGCCAGTATTATAAAGACAAAAGGGAAAAGGAAAATTTTGGTAGAAGACTTTTATAAAAACCTTCCGGAAAAAATCCAGGACATATTCATAAACAATTTAGACGTAATCATAGGAGACGACGTCGAAGAAGATAGAGGAATGCTTTAGGCGGCCAATTGACCGCCTTACGCATTCTTTACTATATGTCGCACAATATACCTTTTACGACATAATATACAGACCTATAAAATTACAAATGCTGAACCGCGCTCTGGAGCAAACTTATAATGAGCTGCCAAATCCAAATTATTATATTTAAAACCGCCTTTATTATACTCGTGAGACTCACGCCGATATGAGCTAAAAACCAATTATTTATATTTTGCCAAATATTGCTTATGTCCCCGGACGAAATATTCATCTGACCGGTGGAACCCGTCAAATTGACATTTGGGGTATCTATCCTGACCTTTTGGATGAGATTTACGAGATCACTGAAGGGCCCGGGTAAATTTTGTTGTATCTTAGAAAGATCCAACTCTTGAGCGCCGGACAATGAAGGCATCGAAAGCATCAATATTGCCAAAATTGAAATGATAATTTTTTTCATTTTAATAATCCCTGGTAAACCCTGAATCCGGCAGATAAACCATTGGATCAATCGTAACTCCCACCGGCACCAGGCCGTTGGCCGGCGGCACCGATATGAACTTCAGTTCAGGTTCCCAAAATACGCCGAAATGTACGTGAGGCCCGAAGGCATAACCGGTTTCACCCGAATATCCTATAAGTTGACCTCTTTTTATTATATCACCCGCCTTGACGACTTGGCGAGAAAGATGGCCGTATAAAGTAGCTAAATTATTACTGTGGCTTATCACTATATATTTACCGTAAAGATAATGCCGCCATTTAGCCGTCCCCTTGTCGTTGTTATCAACTCTCAAAACAACGCCGTCAGCAGCCGCATATACCGGCGTACCTATCGGCACGCCTATATCCACTCCGTTATGAAAAGCTGATTTATAAGCCTTCCTCGCGAAACTGGTGCGCCCGTAACCCTGGGTGATAATCACATTCTCGACAGGAAAAGATAATGTGCTGTGAATCAATGACGGCAAGAGATTGGGGTTAAACGAGGCCCTCAACTTGCTTTCCATATCATCTATGGTTTGAGTAAGTTCTTGCTGAGCAGCATCCAGCTGATCCATTTGATTCTGGTAAATTTGTTCTTGGTTTTTCGTCTGGGACAGGAGAACATTTTTTTCATTCACCTGATCCTGAAGTATGTACTGGGTATTAACCAAATCGGCTACTTGGGCCTTTTGTTCTTCTTTTTTACTGCTTATCTCATCCACTTTCTGGCTTAAGGAATCTTGAAGATTAGCGAGCTCGGACAGGCTGTCCACTAATGATTTGTTCAGTATGTAAGCCGAGGAAGTTTTATTGACGGTATCGGACAGACTATTACTTCCTAAAATGGTAAACAAAGGATTTTCACTGTCGCTTTCCTCCATCTCAACCATAAGTTTGGCAATCAGTTGTTTTCGCTCTTGAACCTGATCTTGGGCATTTTTTATGTCACCGTTCAAGGATTGTATTTCCAAACCTATCCTTTGCTGAGATATTTGATTGGATTCTATCTGCAGATTAAGCTGATCTATTTTGTAGTTCAAACTCTGGACCTCACTATTCAACGAATCTTTCGATTGACTTATTTGATTCAGTTTTTGGACTACAGCTTGCTTTTGTTCATTGAGTTTATTAAGCTCCTCGGTCTTCTGACTTATCATCTCTTGAAGCGCGGAGACATCAGTAGTGGTTGAAACTGTGGTTGTAGAAGAGTCAGCCCTTGATTTCGAGAAGGGAACCGACAAAAAGACGGAAACAAGCAAAATAAAAAAAATTTTCCTGCCGATGTTAGAAAACATTTTTGGGTTAATTTTCGGAGGCAAGTCTCTTCAAAGCCTTTTCCACTCTTTTTAAGGATTCTTCCTTGCCTAAAACATACAAAATATCCGATGGGCCGGGCGAAGCTTCTTTACCCGACAAAGCTACCCTCAATGGCCATAGAACTTCCCCTCTCCCCTTCTGATCCGCAACGGACATTATATATTTGTCTATGTTTTCCCTGGACCACAGTTCATGATTGGGTATGCCACGTATTACATTGGACAGAAAACTCAGATTATCAACCATAACCGATTTGGAAGAACCTTTCCAAATCAAGAGATCGGCCGGGTATTCTTTGAGGACAAAAAAGAAATCGGCCGTATCCCTGAAATCGGTCAAATGCCTCAGCCTCTCCCTTTCTATTTGAACTATCTTTTTGAATTTATCCTCATCCTCGAGCCATTCCCCGGGAACAAATCCAGAAAGTTCCTCGGCCAATCTTTCGACCGGTAAATTCCTCAAATAATAAGCGTTGAGCCATTCCAGTTTTTCTTGATTGAAAACCGCGCCGCCTTTTTGGACTTTCTTAAAGGAGAAATCGTTTATAGCTTCTTCCGCTGAAACCACCTCCTTGTCCACCGACGGATGCCAGCCCAAAAGGAGCATAAAATTAAAGAACGCCTCCGGCAAATACCCCCTGTCTTTGAAATCCCTTAAGGAAGCATCCATATATCTTTTGGATAATTTTTTTCTATCAGGCCCGAGTATCAACGGCAGATGGGCATAAATCGGCATCGAGAAACCCAAAGCTTCCTGGATAGCTATTTGTTTCGGCGTGTTTGATATATGATCTTCGCCTCTTATGACATGAGTAATTTTCATCTCCTCGTCGTCGACGACGACGGCAAAATTATAAAGCGGCGAATCAAAACCTTTGGCGATTATGATATCGCCTATCAAATCCAAATCGAAAGAAACTTTGCCTCTTATGAGGTCGGAAAAGGAAACCGTATGAGACGGCATTTTGAATCTGATGACATGATTTTCCTTTTCCGCTCTTTTAAAGGCTTCTTCCTTGGATATGTTCCTGCACCGTCCGCCATATTTAGGTTGCAAACCCTGACTTAATTGAGCTTGCCTTTCCGATTCCAATTCTTCCCCAGAACAAAAGCAAAAATAAGCCCGGCCTTCATCCATAAGCCGCTTTAAATATTTTTCGTATATCGGAATCCTTTCACTTTGTCTTTCTACTTTTTCGTCCCAATCCAAACCAAGCCATTTAAGGCCTTCCAATATGCTTTCTTCATATTCTTTTTTAGACCGTTCTTTGTCAGTATCTTCTATTCGAAGCAGAAACTTCCCGCCTTCATGTTTGGCAAAAAGCCAGTTAAATAGGGCTGTTCTTGCATTCCCTAAGCTAAAAAAACCGGTCGGAGAGGGGGCAAACCTTACCCTGGGAGACATGGAAAAACTATATCTTAAAATCAGCCTTTTGTCACTCCTTTTACAGATTCAAAATATCTTTGGCTATAAGAAAAGCCGCATCCGGCTTGGAGAAAGCTTGAGCGCTTTTTGACATTTTTTCATAAGAAGAAGGGCTGAAAATATCCTTGATTTTAGTGAGGACGACATTCAATTTCAGGTTATCCTCTTCGATGACGGAAGCGGCACCATTTTTAGAATAGGAATAAGCATTTACTTTCTGATGATCCCCCGCCGATTCTGGAAGAGGCACGAGTATGGAAGGTTTGCCAAAGAAAGAAGTCTCAAATATCGTCCCCGAGCCGGATCTCGATAACACTAAATCAGCCGCCGAGTAAGCTCTTTTTATTTCTTCATCGCTCAGGAATCCGGCCAGTTTATATCTCGAAGAATACATGGAACTTATTTCTCTAGAAAGAGAACTTTGAAGGAGCTTAGCTTCCTCGAAATTGGACGCTCCGACCTGGTGGTAAACCTGGTACTCTTTAAGGATAGGCTCGAAGTTATCGAAGATGAATTGATTTATTCTTACGGATCCCAGCGAGCCTCCGAGCACGAGTATGAGAGGCAAATTTTTTTCGAATCCCAGATTGTCTTTAGCTTCTTCCTTTCTCAAGGACCCGCCCATAAGCGATTCTCTTATCGGGTTACCGGTCAGAGTTACGTTAGATTTTTTGAAATAGGCATAGGTTTCTTCGAATGATATGTCTATCTTTTTAGCAAAACGGCTCGAAACTCTGGTTGTAAGACTCGGAACTGCGTCCGATTCATGTATGACAACGGGAATCATATAAAACCTCGCGGCTAAAAGCACCGGTAAAGCCCCCGGTCCGCCCTTTGAAAAAACCACATCGGGCATGATGAAGTAAATTTTGAAAAGGGCTTGGATTAAACTTATTAGAAATTTCGGTACGTCCACCAAATTAGCCACCGAAAAATAACGGCGAAGTTTACTAGAAATTATTGAATAGGTTTTTATATCCCTTTTAAAAAACTCGTCTCCATATTTATCGCGCGGCCCGATATAAATAAGCTCGACATCTTTGTCCGTTTTCAATACGGCATCCGCAACGGACATAAGAGGATATAAGTGTCCCCCGCTGCCTCCCCCGGTCAAAAGAATTCTTTTCATTTGTTTTATTATAATCTCGAATACCTTGAAACGTTAGCCACGATACCCGACATAGTGAGGAACACGGCTAAAGCCGTACCTCCGTAACTCGTGAACGGCAAAGGCACTCCGGTAAAAGGCAAAACTCCCGAAACAGCTCCCATATGAACGAAGGCTTGCAAACCTATTACAGAAACGAAACCTATGACGGCAAGTTCGCTGAACATATCCGGCGCGTGCCGGCCTATTTTTATTCCCCGCCAAACAAACATCAAAAACAAAAGTATCAAAAATACCGAGCCGACAAACCCCAGTTCTTCCGCGATAACGGCGAAAATAGAATCCCCCATCGGTTCCGGCAAATAATTAAGCTTGGTCGTTGAGCGACCGTAACCCACCCCAGAAACTCCTCCCGAACCTATGGCTATCAAGGACTGGTTTATTTGATAAGTTTTACCCAAAGTATCGGAACTGGGATGCAAAAAACCAAAGACCCTCTGAAAACGATATGGCGTTATAGCGACCAAAAGAGCCAAACCCAACAAACCTATGATTACTAGAAAAGCAAACGATTTAAGATCTGCCCCGGCAATGAGATACATTATGAGAGCTGCGCTTGTTATAAGGACAGCCGTGCTTGTGGCGGGCTGCAAAACTATAGGTACGATAACCATAAGTAGTATCACGAAAAAAGGCAGGGTCCCTTCTTTGAAGCTTTTCCTTCTCGAAGAAGTTTTACTGAGCCAAGAAGCTATATAAAGTATGAGGGCTATTTTCACAAACTCGGAAGGTTGAAAACCAAAACTGCCCAAATGAAGCCACCTATCAGATCCGTAGGCCTTGAAACCTAATGGGGTGAAAACCAAAAGCAGAAAAAATACTCCTATGATTAGAAGATACAGGCTGGCTTTTTGCCAAGTTTTATAATTCAGAAAAAATCCTAAAATAAAACCGACTATGCCCGGCAGAAGACCAAATAATATTTGGTGTTTCAAATAATAGAAACTGTCACCGAACTGAAGTTTGGCGAGGTCGGATGAGGCACTCATGAGCATCACGAGACCGAAAGTGGTCAAAAGAACCAAGAGAAAAATGAAAACGTAATCCGGCGTTGAATTTTTCGACAGATTTTTCTTCATTTCTCCAAGGTGTTTTTAAGAACAACTCCGGCCGATACTTGTTTTGACATCCCTTCTTCAATCAAAGCTTTGCCGTTCACGAAAACGTAATATGGTTTGCCGTCCTTAAAAATATTTATGTCTGCAAAATAACCTTCCTTCAAGGACCCTCTTTTAGATATTCCGTACTTTTTGGCCGGCTGGCTTGTCATCTTTTCTACGAACTTTTCGGAAGAAAGTATTTTTTCGAATATCGGATTTTCCTCTCTTTCGGAGTGATGGTAACTCAGTGTCAAAATGGAGTGGCGATTTTTTAAAAGTTCTTCCAAGGCTACCGGATCGACATAATTTGAAAAAACTTGGGCTTTCATTTTTGTGAGAAGACATAGCTTAATGAAAGCTTTCTTGATGTCCGATTCCAAAGTAAGGGAAAAATCTTTTATTGTCTGGCCCTCCAGGAATTTGAGAGGCTTGGGGGTTTCGGCTATTATCAAATTTTCAATAACGGATTCATCGAGACCGGACATTATTCTTTCTTCAAGGTGACTATTTCCGACCGCCTCAGTCAAATCTTTAATTGACGGACTTTTTATCCAGCGGGGCAGGAAATCATAGACGGGCACTTTGGCTATCGGATAAGGAAATACATCAAAATTAATATTTTTTTCAGAAGCGCTTTTTTCTATTTCCAGAGCATATCTCAAATATTCATCCCTGCTTTCCATAAGAGGCTGAAAATGATTTATTTCAACATTTGCCGAATGATGCTCCGAAAGAAAAAGTATTTCTTCCATGGAGTGTCCCACTTCTCTTTCATCCCTCAAATGAAAAGCGAATACGCTTCTAAATCTTCCGCTTGCATTCATAACCTTAAAAACTTCATCGGCAGAAACGCCGTTCAAAAAAGGTTCGGAGAAATCGACAGCCACACCTAAAGCGCCCCCTCTCAAACTTTCCGACATCAGCCGGCCGAGACTCTCTATTTCACCGAGAGTCAAATCGCGCGAATAATTTTCGGTGAAAGCGTTCCTTAAAGTCGCATAACCCGCCAAAGTACCGAAATTCACTCCCACTCCCCTTTTTTCTAGCACGGAAAGAAACTGGACCATCGACTGCCAGTCGGCGTTAAGAAGATTGGGCGAATGAGACTTTATAAAAGAAGCTGACTTGCCGAAAAGCGGAGCTTGAGATACCCCGTTCCCCCCGCCGACAACAGTTGTTATTCCTTTCTTCGTGAGATTCAGCGAATAAACATCGTCGAAAAGCCCGTTTTCCCCGCCGGCATCGAAATTCACCTCTACAAATCCCGGCGTCACCACCATACCTTTGGCATCGATTAAATTACCCGAATCTTTTTTTGTGGCTTTAAGGAAACTCACTATCCTGTCACCTTTGACCAAGATATCGGTTTCGACTGGCGAAGAACCGTCTCCTTTATGAACCAATCCGTTTTTTATTATGAATTCGTTCATTTTATTTAATATCAAGCAAACCGAGCCAGGAAAAACAAAACGAGCCCCAGAGTCGTTGTGACAGCACTTATTATCCAAAACCTCATGGTTATTTGACTCTCCGGCCAACCCAAAGCCTGAAAATGGTGGTGAATCGGAGTCGAAAGAAATACTTTCTTCTTCCTTATTTTTTTGCTTATGGTCTGGATTATTACCGAAACAGATTCAATCATGAATACGAAAGCAAAAAGGGGCAGGAAGAGAGATGTGTCGGTAAGCATGGCTATGATGCCCAAGGTTATACCCAAAGACATGGAGCCCGTGTCTCCCATAAAAAATTTAGCCGGATGAATATTGAACCACAAGAAAGCAAGAAGCGATCCTATGATGACGGAAATCATGGCCGCCAAGTCGTATTTGTGAAGTATGAAAGCAACAATATCCAAGGCTACGAAGGAAAAGAGAAAAACACCGCCGGCCAAACCATCGAGACCATCCGTCTCGTTGGCTGAAAAGGCCGTAGCCACTATGACGAAAATAAAAAACGGGAAATACCAAAAACCGAAATCAAGAGAACCGACGAATGGCAAATAAACAGTATGCCAGCCAAGGCGGAAATAGAACCACCAGGCTCCTACAAAAGCCACGAGCGTATAAAGAAGTATTTTATGTCTCATTTTAAGGCCGCCGCCGTGAGGTCCCTTGCCCAGTATACCCATCACGTCATCAAACATGCCGACCAAAGCGGAAAATAAAAGGGCAAAAAGAGGAACGTATGTTTCCGAGCGATTGACGAAATTGAAATAATCGGCAAATCCATCCAGGAGGTTTCCGAGAATGAAAAATACCAAAGCCAATCCCAAAACCGTCAGCCAGATTATTGTACCGCCCATGGTTGGCGTTGAAGCTTTATCTTTGTGATACTGATAAAATATCGGCGCACTCTTTTCGTCCCTGATATTGCTCTTCCGTAGATTAAATCTTTCCAAAAAAGAAAAAATAAACGGCGTTATTATAAGAGCCACGACGAAAGACAACGCAAAAAGAGTCAGAATCCTTGTAGCGGAAAATATCACCATAAAATTCGTTATTAATTATAACACCGAATAGGCTCCGGCCTAATAGAATTTATAAGCTGTAGAAATCCATTTGAGGAGCGTGTTCAAATCGTCAAATCTTGAATTGCTCCCGAGTATCACGCCGACTATTCTTTGGTTCTTGAATTCCAAAACCGTGGCCAAATTTTCCTTGGCTGCCGGCGTGGTGCCGGTTTTTCCCCCCAAGAAGTCGGCTCTCGAAGCTATCGGATCTATATTGGAAACTATGTTTATGCGGGAGGAATTCAGCGGTTGAACGCTCAAAGTGGTAAGTCTCGTCCAAGTGAGTATCTCAGGATCGTTTTCCAGAATATACTTCAAAAGAAGATAAATATCGCTCGCCGTTCCTTCGTTTGCATCGTTCAATCCGGAAGAATCGTAAATCACAGTTTGAGTCATTCCTATTTTCGACATTGTTTCTTTGGCCAGACTTAAGAATTTGTCGGATCCGATGTATTCCTCGAAGGCAGCAGCCGCCCGGTTAGACGACTCCATGAGCATTATCTTCAAAAGATCTTCGGAGTTGTAAACCTCGCCGGCTTCAAGATTCCCCGCTTCTCCCTCGACGGCCATGGTCGAAGTGGATATCGGTATTCTTTTATCCAAACCGACATTCTCGACGACAACCACCGCCGTTATGAGCTTGGTCAAAGAAGCCAAATGCCACATTTTGTACGCATTGTATCTGTAGAAGGAAAAATTATTATCAAGCGATTCCATCAAGATTCCTTCCGCCGACAAATTCGGATCCAAAACGCTCCAATCCCTCGCCGGCATTTTCTTGAGCTCGTTGTCATAATTTTCCACAGTGGACGAAGTGGTGGTCGAGACAGTGGAAAAAACAGAAGAACCGCTTGATCCCAGGTTGAAAATCGGCAAAACTAATTTCATAAAAATTATCGTCGCAACGACGATAACCGCAAAAATAATTATTTTTTTTCTCATAATTCTTCTTCAGCCGGTGCAGGCGCGCCTTCTTCCTGTTTCTCCTCGAAGCTCTCGAAATCCTTGAGAATATTTTTATACTTTTGATATTCCGGTAAATCTTCGAGACGGCTGATACCCAAATGTTTCAGGAAATCGAAACTCACTCTGTATTCATATACATTTTTCTTTCCGGATTGGAGGCTCCTCGAGACCAATCCCCTTATCAAAAGGTTCCTCAATATAAAAGTGGAGTTGACGCCCCTTATGTAATCTATGGTGGCTCTCGTAACCGGCCCCAAATAAGCCACAATGGCTGCCGTTTCGAGTGCTGCCGGAGTTAATTCTTCCTTGAATTCCTCTTCTATCAATTTTTTAAGAACCCAGCTAAGGGACGCCTTGGTGGCGAGTTCCACTTCGTCGCCGTTTTCCATTATAGCCAAGCCGGAAGCGGGATTGTCATTCAAATCGGAAGAAAGTTCCTTAATTAAGGAGTGACACTCATCTTCTTTGAAACCTACCATCTTGGCCATTTTTCCCACGTTTATCGGCTCTCCATAATGGAAAAGTAATGCTTCTATTGCCGCTTTTTTTTCTTTGTTATTGTCCATAATTAAACCTTGGCTACTATTATATCCGAAAATCTCCCATTTTGTTCAACCTTGATAAGCTGCCCTTTTATTAAATGAAGTACGGCCAAAAATAAAACAACCACTTCTTTTTTCCCGCCGTTATGAAGTTCCTTGAAATTTATAGGATTCTCAGTCAATCTCTCAAAGACTTCCTCTATCTTTTTCTTGAGATTTATCATTTCGTTTTTGACCTTCACGACCGGCTTCATAAACTTCTGTATCTCCCCTATCACCCTCAAAAGAGCCGACCCTAAATCTTCCGGACCACAGTTTTTGGGAGGATAAAAAGATTGAGCCGCTCCCTTAAAGAACTCCCTGGTAGACATAACTTCTTCGTTGTGCCACATTTCCTTCAAATAAACCTTGGCTTGCTTGAATTCCTGGTAGATTTTAATTCTCGCTTCCAAGCTCTTTATATCTTCTTCCTCTTCTTCGGACAAAACGAGTGATGGCAAAATAACTTTCGATTTTATGAGTATCAGCTTGGAGGCCACGGAAAGGAAATCGGCAATGAGAGAATTCTCCGCCCCGGCCTTTTCGAGTTTTTCCAAGTAGTCAAAAAAACCGCCGGTGACCTCGGAAAGGCTCACCGTCGTAACTTCTAGCTTCTTTTCTTCTATGAGCTCAAGAAGCTTTTCTATAGGCCCCTTATAATATTCAAAGGAAATCTCATACATAGCGGATCGTCCAATCTTGATTCACTTTATATAATATAATAAAAGCGAAATATATGAAATTAAACAAGGATCCAAAAAATCTCACGCCCTCTTTTTTATTGAGGCTCGGCATTGGATTTTCTTTCCTATATGCCGGAGCGAATGCTCTTCTTTATCCGGAATCATGGATTGCATTCATTCCGCCCTGGATGAATGCAATCTCATCACCACCTTCATTCCTTGCGATTTATTCCATCATTGAAATAGCCGTAGGAATAGGTCTCCTCTCCGGAAAATCCATTCGCCTTTTTTCAATGCTCGCTTTCTGGAATTTGGTGCTCATCTTATTACTCTACGGGATAAGCGACGCAACTTTTCCAGACATCGGTCTTTCTCTTTCTTCCCTTGCCCTCTTTTACATCTCCTTCCAAAAAATATAGAAACAATAAAGGCGGACGAAATAAATCAATCTAACCGTGTCTCACCTCTATCACGTCTCCGTCTTGAACAATATAGTCCTTGCCTTCCAGTTTAAGCCATCCTTTTTGTTTGGCTTGAGTCCAGCCACCGGCTTCAATTAATTTTTGCCAGTTTACGACCTCCGCCCTTATAAATTTATTTTCAAAATCGGTGTGAATAACGCCCGCAGCTTGGGGCGCCTTCATTCCCTTTTCTATAGTCCAAGCCCGCGTTTCATCTTCTCCCGTAGTAAAGAAACTTATTAAATTCAAAATAGCATAAGCTGACCTTATAAGGCTCGGTACTGCTTCCATATCGTTCAAATCGGCTGTGAGATATTCAAATCCCAAACGGTGGATTTTTTCTTTCACTTCGTCTTTCACGTCTTCCGGTCTCCCGTTTAAAAGGAATATCTGCGGCTTGGAGGCCAAGAGCTGCAATTCTTTTATTATTTGCTCGTCCTTCATTTGAGCTAAGAGCTCTCCCCGCCCGAGGATGTCTTTGGCTTTTATTAAAACGTCCAAATTTGTTTTGGCTTGTTTATCGCCGCCTCTCGCTTCGGCTTCAAGTTTGCCGAGTCGTTTTTCGATCGTATCCAAATCCTTGAAAATCAATTCAGCTTCTATCGTATCTATGTCCCGCGAAGGATTTATATTCCCTTCCACGTGGACTATGTCTCCGTTTTCAAAACATCTCACAATGTGGACTATCGCTTGGACGTTTCTTATATGAGACAAAAATTGATTCCCCAAACCTTCTCCTTTGTAAGCGCCCTTGACCAATCCGGCGATGTCGTAAAACTCCACCACGGCCGGAATGCGTTTCTTGGAATGTGTGAGGTCGGCAAGCTTATCCACTCTTTCGTCCGGAACCGGAACGACGCCCACATTGGGGTCGATGGTCGCAAACGGATAGTTGGCAATCGTGACTTCCTGGCTCGTTATTATTTTGAAGAGTGTCGATTTACCGACATTCGGCAATCCCACTATACCTATGCTTAGTTTCATATCAACTAAGACAATATACTACAAAATCTTTACCTGGTAAAAAACGATGTATTGATTTAATGCTATTAGGGCTCCCAAAAAAATTATCAAAAAGAATCCATTCAGTATCAGATAACCATGTTGTATTTCAAATTTTATAAATATATTGAGGGCTACGGACAAAATTATAAAAATACCTATTATATAAAATATGAAATTGACCGTATTGCGGGGAGAGACTAGAGCGTCGGCGACACTGTTTGAATTTTTAATAGTAACCATGACTGCATTTTGAGCCTCGGCTCCCTTCACAGCCACAAAAGTACTGCTACCATTTCCATTACCATTCGAGGATTCGGCTATTACTTCCGGTTGCACGGCTTGAGAAGTTTGTTTAAAAACTACAGCCGATGCGACTGGAGATTGAGTACCGAAAAGCTGCACAGCAAAAACGGCCGGCTTGCCATCGTAGGTGCCTTTCGCTGTAGCTATGCCTATTTCCTTAAAATGATTATTCAGAATATTGGCTCTATGGCTCGGAGAATTCATCCAGGCGTTTATGACATCCTTGGAATCCAAAAAATTGACGGCTAGGTTTTCACCGGCGTACTCAAAGTTATAACCGACTTTTTGAAACCAATACCAAGGAGTCAAACCAGCGGGACTTGTATGGGCAAAATAACTGTTCTTAGCCATATCATTGGCTTTATCCTGAGCTGCAAGTTCCAAGAGGGCATTTGTTTTAAGAGGCAAAAGTTCGTCTGAAATTCTCACGGCGTTGGTTTCATCAACCAAAGCATTAGGCAATATGAGAGCTGTCAATTGATCAGTGGAAATTATTCCAAGAGATCGCAAAACAAATAAAGCTTCGACGGCAAAAATGATCATGCCCATCAAAACTATGGAATCCTTTCTTAAAATATGCGGCTGATGATCATTCCCTTCGTGCGGGATAAAATATTTTTTAAACCATAGAATAAAACCCCTCATTGGTTTTTTATTATACAATAAAATCAAGAAAAAGGAAAGCCCCGGTTTTAAAACCGGGGCTTACTAAATTCATTATCTCTATTGTCCCTGAATTAAAGACAACACCACATTCAAAACAGCTATAATCTGATCTTTGCCGCCTTCTTTCTTAAGAGAATCAATTATACCCTGTATCTCCGCCACAGCCTGAGCAGTACCGCTCGTTGAAGCTCCTAAGACTTCACCTCCACCAATCCCGGACACTGTTCCAGAAAGGCTGTTTAGTTTTTCTCTAGTCGCAGGACCAACCACACCAGCTTGATCTATTCCGTATTTCTTTTGGAAAGCCTTCACGCCAGTTTCAGTCAACGAACCGAAGTAACCAGTCAAGGGGCCATTATATACACCTTCCCTCACCAAGGCTTTTTGAAGTTCCATAACTTCATCGCTTTCGGATCCAGCTTTAAGTGTTTGAGTAAAGCGAAAGGCGGAAGCACCTAAAACCTGTCCTTGAGAAACGGGCACTATAACCTGAGGGGTAATACTTGTGGATGTAGAAACAGGAGTTGAGACCGCTCCCAAAACAGTCGCCGTAGGAGCCGGAGCCACATATCCCCCGCCGCCACCACCTCCTCCTCCGCCGCCGAAACCGGAAGCTGAGGTAAATGAAGCCACTATATTAAGATCCCCGGTAACACCTGAAGCTGTATAAGATACCAATGCTCCAACAGAAGAACCATTGACCGTTACATCGGAAACAGCATAACCCATAGTGGGGGTAATAGCATAAGTTTGACTACCACCGTAAGTAACAGTCGTCTGCCCCGACGGGTATATCGAACCGTTAGAACCGGCCGAAGATGTTATGACGGGAGACGTTACCGTGGCATAGTAGGAAGCTTTGGTTGCCTGGAACGTGCAAAGCCCTCCGGTAACCAAACAAGTAGCAGGCGGCACTATACCGTCCTGGGTCCAGGAAGAGCTACCGCTTATTGATCTGACTACGTTTATTGTTTGACCATTTAAATCATCGCCAACATAAATATTAAGTGTTATGGGTGAACTAAATTCCAAGCCTATCGTCGGAATGCCCCACTGAAGAACTCCTTGGGCCGCTATACCCGTACCCAAACCGGAGATACTTGAAGTGGCCGAAGAAGAAGCGGAAATCAAAGTTACATCGAGGTTCGTGCCGTCATATTTCCTTATGGTGACACCTTGGGGTATAGAAACGGTACTGGTCCCAGCACTTATGGTGGTATCCGCAACGAAAGTCACTGAAGGCGTCGAGGTGACAGTGGAAGTGCTTGTTAATGGAATAGAAAGCTTTACCCCATTTATAGGTGAATCAGGCATGTCGATTTTCGTTATAACCGATGAACAGTCGGAATTCTCACAGTACGGTTCAAATACCACTGAACTTATAGAGCTTACTTTTCCTGATATTTCCGAAGAAGAAGTGGAATTCCACCAATTGTTCGCGGCATTAGCTGTGGTGCCGGAAGAAACATTTTGAACGCCCCAGCTTATACCCGATCCGAATTTATTGCTGTTTATGGTGACACTGCTGGCACTTGAATTATTTTCAAGTTGAACACCCACTGAATCGCTCGGCGTTTTATGATCGGTAAGATTACTTATATTGTTATCACTCACGACGGCACTCGGAGTATTTCCTTCCAACCCTATGCCGTGAGCCCAAAGACCCTCAAGCGTACCTATAACATTATTCGTTACCGAAAGATTGGTTGTACCGTGATTAACCAATAATCCATAAGATCCGGCTCCACCGCCATAACTAGGTCCCCCTACCCAAGGAGCAGTCGAGGCATAAATATCGGTTATCACGTTTCCTAAGACCGACACCGAATCGACTGT
>JAKAHT010000004.1:0-7652 GCA_021814805.1 bacterium | reverse complement strand
GATCGACAACAACCGAGGAGGTTGAGACAGTCATGTTCTTGCCGTTAAGGGTATTACCACTCAAGGAAACTGTAGAAGCACTAATATTTGATTCCAAACGCAAAGCCATTGCATCAGTACCTCCTTTGTTATCAGTAAGACCGCTTATTGTATTACCAGTTACTAAAGAATTAGGCGTATTTCCTTCCAACCCTATGCCGTGAGCCCATAAACCGGAAAGCGCACTAATAGTGTTATTGGTAATAGATAATGAAGGTGTTGAACCTGAAGCCTTAGCTCCGTAATTCACCAAAACGCCATAAGCTCCTCTGCCGAATTTTTGTGCAGGAGTAATGGAATAATTCCAAGGCGTGGTCGAAGCGTAAACATTGGATATAGTATTTCCGGTTATAGATACATTGGATATAGTACCATTCCCGTTGGAATCGCCTATATAAACCCCCTTGGCGCTTGAGCTGCCGGAAATTGGATCGTAAGCAAGTGAAGTTGTACCTATATTCGTAATGGTATTATTTGAAACCGTAATACCATTCATTGAAACACCGGCCGGGCTACCATTTATATCGATCGCTTGAGCCGAGCCGCTCGTGAGATTAGTGCCGATATCATGAATGGTATTACCTGTTATTGAGACTCCGCTCACACCACTAACCAAGAGACCATAGCTGCCATCCGGATTCGTTATATTCAAAGAATTTATAGTAACGTTGTCGCTTGTAACAGAAATCGAACCCATGATGTTCGTTCCGCTTGATCCGGAAATAGTCAGCGTTTTATTTACGCTGATCGGCGTTGTTGTAGCGTAATAATAACCTGGCGCCACGTTTAATGTATCTCCAGAGTTAGCCGCGGAAATGGCTGCCTGGATATTTGGACATGTATAATCCGCGACGGTGCAGGAACTGGTTGTTGCATTCATATCGACGACCCAAGTATTCCCAATCGCGTAAGCATTGTTATAAAAGAACAAAAAACCGCCAACTAAGAAAGCTGCGGTCCATAAAAGAACTAACTTGGTCACTGTTATGTGACTGTTTAGTGTTTTATTTTTCATTTTAAGAAATTAAAAAATCATGCTCTCGATTCGACTACATCGAGTTTTTATTGCACGAAGTTAAATTAATCTAAAATATGAGTCTTTTTACCCCCCGACCTTTTCTTACTTATCCGATATTTCGAAATATCGAAAGTATGAAAGTATAATAATACCCTATGCTCACAAACGTCAATATAAAGAAAAAAGCCCGTAAATACGGACTTTCTTCGTTCGTTTTTCCACCAGTTAATAACAGTCAGCGGAAATTCCCGTGATTTTTAACGAAATTTCTCACTATGACACAACAATCCAAAATTTTTGGATCGGTCACTTTATAATAAACTCTCGTAGCATCTTTTCTCATCTTAACAAGATGAGCATACCTCAAGATCGCAAGATGTTGTGAGATGTTCGACTTTCTTACTTTGAGTTTTTTAGTAAGTTCATCTACCGACATTTCTTTTCCGTCCAATGCGTGGAGTATCGCCAGACGCTTGGCACTCGCTAAAACCTTGTACACCCTCTCCCCCTCCTCATGTCTTGTCTTTTCAGTCATAAGACTATATTTTACCCGCCGTCTTTGGTAAATCAAGTTATATTGACATTAGTATAATAATATGTTATTATATAAAACATTCTGAGGGAGCTCGGAATATAAATAAAAAAGCTTTTTTAACAATCATCTAAATAACACTGAGAGGTACTAAATGAAGTTGTTACTATTGTTCGTTATCGTTTCCTTGATGCCTTGTTTTGCCAGCGCTCAAGATTCAGCCTATATCCAGAAAACGTATGCCGGAATTTTATATACCGGATCATACAATTCCGAAGGTTCCATATTTCACAATATGTCAGCTAGAGTGGGTGCTCAGGGTGAAGTTATTCTCCAGGATTTAAGCATCGATTTCAGGGCGGGATATGATTTCTCCCCCGAAGGAAATCTAATACTGGGAAATTTCTTCTTTAAAAATATTCAAAGCTTCGGAACATTCCAGTTGGGATTTATGCCTAAACCGATAGCTTATGAAATGAGACCCTCACCCATTTCACCGGGCGGACATTTTGAACCTCCTTCACTCACAGTGATGCCTGGGTCGGGTTCGGGATTGATGTTTTCGAGTGATATACCAGATGGCTGCATAATGGCAGGAACGTATTACCTTGATGCCAGCCAATCGATTGAATATAACTTTGCGGTTTCCAAAAGGTTATCACCATCGGCGGAAGTAAAACTGGCCGGTATATGGAGCAGGATAAACAAGGGCGCAGCCTTAAGCATGAGTTTGGACAAAACATCTTTCACTTGTTTTGCCTCAACCGATTCAATAGTTTCGGCTTTTCTGTCAGTTGCCGGCCCGGTGGTAGATCCTTATATTTCAGTTGTTTATAGCTACCAAAACGGAAGGAATGATTTCAATAACTTTGAATTCGGCTGGACAAAGACATGCAACATGATGAAAGTGAACGCCCTCATAGGTCTGGCCTATGAGTGGAAGCCTGTTACCAGAATAAACTGCTACGTTCAGATTTACTTATAAACTTTATCCGAAGGGGCAAACATATCGTTTGTCCCTTCATGCTTTTTACTGAATAAAAAACCTCCAGCGTTTTTTGCTCCAATAAGGACCGGCGTAATCTATGCCGATGCGCGGCGCTTTATTTATTAGAGATTTTTTTATTCTGATTCCCCTGTCCTCTATCCAAAGATTGGTTTTCCGGGAGGCGGATCGGCCGTTGAACCTTTTGTCTATTTTGAAAAATTTAGTCACGCGAGCGGGACCCCGCACATCTTCCACGCCGCGGATCAAAACGGCCGCCGGATATTCCTCAGGACCCGTCACGATGTTCAGCATCCAGTGCATGCCGTACGTGAAATAAACGTACCAGTGACCGGCCGGACCGAACATAATCCGGGTTCTTTGAGTAATTCCTCTCGAAGCGTGGGAACCTTTATCATTCGGCCCGTCGTACGCTTCGACCTCGGTTATCATTGCCGCGATCTCCTTGCCGCGATATCCCCGCACGAGGTATTTACCGAGGAGTTCCTCGGCAACTTTGAGCGTCGGCCGGTCGAAAAATTTTTGAGTTAAAATCCTGCGCATAATATGCAGCAATTTAATAAATCAATTCTTTTATTTCTTCCAGCACTTCTTTCGGAATCGGATCGCGTTTCGGACTCACGCCCGGATAGCGCCATACCGTAATAATCTTCAATTGTTGTTTAGAATTCAGGATTTTGGATTTAGAATTTGCTCGTTGCCTATAATCAACGAGCTTGTACATCACCCAAATCTCCGAATATTTTTTCGTCCCCGCCGGCTGCATAACCGCCACAGTGTCGGGAACTATACCCTCTTCATATCTTGAAGGAAATCTTATTATCCTTTTTACCCGGCTCTCAGAAACGCCATAGTATTTCATTTTGAAACGCGAGTGAAGCGTCCATACGTACTTGTCACTGTAAACTTGGAGCTTAGATAACATTCGAAATTGATTTATCTCTACCTTCCGTAAAGCCCCATGAGAGTCGTCTTTTCGATGGTGTGACCTTCCATCGCCTGCGCGAGATCTGCTTTCGTCGAAGATGCCGGAATATCGAGCAGTACGTCGAGCGCGTATACGTTGAAAATATAACGATGGGGTTTGGAACCTTCCGGCGGACAAGGTCCTCCGTATTTATTTTTATTCCAGCTGTTTAATCCTTCCGTCGCTCCGCCCGGCACGCTATCCTCGGTTATATATTGTGTCTTCGGGTCAATGTTCCACAGGATCCAGTGATCCCAAATCCGGCCCCCGGTCGCATCGGGATCATCCATTATGAGCGCCAGGCTTTTCGCTCCTTGAGGAACGTTTTTTATTTCAAGAAGCGGATTTATATTTTCTCCGTCACAGGTAAACCTTTGGGGTATCATATCCCCGTCTTTGAAAGCTGAACTTTTTACAGTTAAATTTCCCATATTTCCGTTATTTTTGGAGACAAGTACGAGTATCAAGCCTATCAAGGCCAAGCATGCAAAGACCATAGAGACTTTTCTCATCTCCGGTTAAATTATACTATAATCAAACTAATGCCGCATTTAGCTATCTACCGCAAATACCGCCCGGCCACATTCGAAGATCTGCTGGGCCAGGAAACGATAGTCAAAATCCTCAAGGAAGAAGCCAAAGAGGACAGGTTATCGCATGCTTACATTTTCTCCGGACCGCGCGGAACCGGAAAAACGACATCTGCGAGGCTCATAGCCAAGATAGCCGATTGTGAAAAAAGGGAGAAAGACGCTGAATTCAGGAAAAAGGGAGAACCCTGCAATTCCTGCCGAAGCTGTCTTTCGATAGACGAAGGGAAAAATCTGGATGTCATGGAAATAGACGGGGCTTCGAACAGGGGCGTTGATGAAATAAGAAATCTCAAGGAGTCGATAAGAACCGCTCCTTCAAACTCCCGGTTCAAAATATACATAATAGACGAAGCTCACATGCTGACCAAGGACGCCTGGAATGCCCTTTTAAAGACCCTTGAGGAACCGCCGGCCTACGCCATCATAATCCTCGCGACGACCGAAATGGAAAAAGTCCCGGCGACCATCTCTTCCCGGGCCCAGAAGTTTTATTTCAAACTCGTCCCCCGCGACAAGATAATAGACAAGCTTAAAAAAATATCCAAAACAGAAGGAATAAAAATATCCGACGAAGCGCTGGATCTCATCGCCGATTATGCCGAGGGCAGCTTCCGAGATTCCGAATCTCTCCTGGACCAGATGGTTTCCTTGGGCGACAAAAAAATAGAAGTGGAAGAAATAGAAAAAGCCGTCGGTAAGATCAGTTTCGATAAAATAGATGTTTTTGTCGAAGCTTTAATGAAAGGAGACGCCTCGAGCGCACTCAAATTTGTAGCCGAAATATCTGATAACGGATTCAATTTGAGCCAGTTTTTGAGGGACGTCATCCAGCATCTCCGAAGAATACTGGTTTTAAGAACCAATCCAAAAATGGAGGAAATATTCAAAAAGGAAATGATGGCCGAACATCTTGAGAAGCTCATCGCTCAATCTAAAAACTTCAAGCAAGCCCACGTTACGCTCATAAAAATTCTCATCAATGCCTACGGCGAAATGCGCTACAGCCAGTTCCCTCGCATCCCGCTTGAAGTCGCCATTGTGGAGGGATTAGAGAAAGTGAAGGTCGGCTAATAGACCGGTCTTATCCACTTTTTTGGTTTGCCGATCCGGCACTTAAGCCTTGAGAACGGAAAGGCCGAGGAAATTTATAAGCCAAAAACCAAATACGGCGGAGACGAAAGCCGCGGCAAAAAGCGGGTCGGTCACCGGCGTATATTCTTCCTTAAGAATCAATTGGCGATAGAGACCAGATATCAGGAAAAATAAAAGGAAAAGCACGAAGAAAACCACGAAACCCGGCCAGCCGGCTGATAGGCCTCCTAAAAGTCCCAAACGAGCGTCGGCTACGGTTAAAAAACGCGGGTTCTTTTTTCTTAAAGAAACGAAAATAAAATAAAACGCGAAAGACAAGACGAGCGTTATCAAAACCTCCAGCCAAAAATGATTGAGCGAGTAAAATAAAAAATAACCGCCCTTCACATCGAAGAGCCACGGCAGAGAATTTGCGAAATCGGCCGGAATTTTATGAAGCGACTCAGTGAGTAAGACCGAAGAAACTCTGCCTCCTTTCCATAGGAAATATTGCCCCCAAGTTAAAAACACTGCATATAGAATTTTAAAACCGACGGCGATTAAGGCCAGATTACCAAAAAACTTCGACGCATTCGTTCCATCTGAATCTTCCCGTTTAAATTTCAAATAATATTTCAGCCCTCCCAATATAAAAAGGATGCCGAAGAATATCTCCGGAACATAACCAATGGCGGAGCTTAGGAAAATCTGGGACAAAATTGAATTCATTTGATATTTATTTTACTCCATTATAACATTTAAAAAGTTTCTATTGCCGGGTCGTCTAATGGTAGGACATGGGCCTTTGAAGCCCAGTATTTTGGTCCGAATCCAAACCCGGCAGCACTTCGACTCGCTTCCTATTTTGACTTAGAGCGCTCGCTCAAAATCCCACGTACTGATGGACTGATGGATTTATCCTTGCGGTGAATACACCCTATCCAGCAGCAGGGTCGGCGTATTCCTTCTTTAAGCTCGCTGCAAACGCGTTTCACATGCTCCTTTCTCGTATCCGCTCCCTTGACCGATATCGTCCAGCAAATCCATTCATTGCGCGCCAAAGGAGTTATATCCTCCCATTTTGCGAGCGCTTTGGAGTCTGATAAAAGCGCCTTTTTCAAGTCCGCCGGCAAACTGTGTACTACTCCGCCGGGGATTAATTTTTTAGTCATAAGATTATTTTATCAAATCTATACTATGGTAGAATTTAATCATGAAAAAAGTATTCATTATCCACGGATTTGAAGGAAGCCCCAACGGCGGCTGGCGGCCGTGGCTTATGGAAGAGCTTGAAAAATTGGACATTTATGCATGTGCGCTGCCCATGCCGACTCCGGAATCCCCCATTTGCTCCGAATGGGTGGAAGAAATTTCAAGACAAATAAACAGCAATAAAAACGATGATATTTACTTAGTTGGTCACAGTTTAGGATCGACGGCCATCTTACGGTATTTAGAGTCGGCCGAAAAAGAAATAATGGGAGTTATTTTAGTTTCCGGGCCGTGCAGAAAAAATAATAACAGAAAAATAGACAGCTTCCTCGATAAACCTTTTAATTACGGCAATATCAAATCAAAATCGAAGAAATTTGCAATTATCCAAGGCGATAATGACCCTAACGTACCGATGGATGATGCGGAAACATTATCCAGAGAATTGGAAGGAAAACTCATCATTGTTCCCGATGGCGGACATTTGAACGGATCGAGCGGATGGCATAAATTGCCTCAATGCTTTGACGAGCTAAATGAAATGATGAATCAAACAATGGAAAGCCGACCGATATGAATTATGAGGGTTTAGTAAAACAAGTTCTCGAAGAAGCCATAAATAAAAAAATATTTCCGGGAGGGGTGGTGGGTATAGTATCGAAAAAAGGAAACAAAATTATTGTCCCGGCAGGGAGACTCACCTATGAAATAAACTCCCCCGCCGTCCGAAACGACACTCTTTACGATTTAGCTTCTATCACTAAATCAATCCCGGGATCATCTATCATCTTAAAACTGATAGATGACGGCCAGCTGAGCCTGGATGATAAAGTAGCCGACTATATACCGCAATTCGCGAATCACAAATGGAAAAGCGAAGTTTCCATAAAAAACCTTTTAACTTACACAATTGATTTCCTCGACGTGCCTTCGATGTCCACCATGAAGAATAAAAGTCCGGACGAAATAACAGAGAGAATAATAAGCGCGCCCTTAAGGAATCCGGCCGGCACAAATTACGTTTACGGAAATCCCACAGCCCTTTTAACGAGCCTTATCATCAATAAAGTAACCGGCCGGAATTTGGACGATTTAGCCGAAGAATTTTTCTTCGGACCTTTAGGCATGAAGCAGACGACTTTCCATCCAAAAAAATCAGACAAATTTAATATAGCGCCGACCGAAATAGACGATGACTGGCGTAAAAGAATTAT
>JAKAHT010000018.1 GCA_021814805.1 bacterium | reverse complement strand
TGTGCCCAAGGGGGGATTCGAACCCCCAAGCCCTTGCGGGCGCTACCACCTCAAGGTAGTGCGTCTGCCAGTTCCGCCACCTGGGCAATATTCGAAGGTATTGTAATACAAAAAAGAAGCGACCGCCAGATGGCGGCCGTTTCTTTACTTGCTTTCCTTAAGTTTTTCTTTCAATTTCTTACTTGATAAATTCCTGGTGTAATAAAGCTTGGAACGGTGAACTTTTTTGACTGGCGAAGAAACATCTATTTTGACAATGGTCGGCGATTTTATCGGATAGATTTTTTCCACTCCCACTTCGTGGAGAGTGGCTCTGACAGTGAAAGTGCCGCCGGCTTCATTGCCGTGTTTTCTCGCTATCACGAGGCCCTCGAAGGAGCTTTGTCTTTCTTTATCCCCTTCCTTGATCCTTTCCCAAACGCGCACTTTGGCGCCGGGTCTTATTTTGCTTAAAACTTCTTCCTTGATCATTAGCTTCAAGTATACTAATTAAACATTCATCAGTCAAATTTGTTCAATCATATTCGACAGAGTCTATTCTCGGCTCTTCGCTCATCATAAGGCTTTGAAGCACTTCTTCGAGATCATACGGCAAATCGGCTTCTATTTTTATGCGGCTGCCGTCTTTCATAGTAAACTCCACGCCGCTTGCATGGAGGAATTGTCTTTTGAGAGTTGTCTCTTCGTTTTTCTTTCCATATAAAGGGTCTCCCACTACCGGATGCCCGATCGAAGCCAGATGTACCCTGATCTGATGGGTTTTGCCGGTTTTGGGGTGGACTTCAAGAAGCGTGTATTTTCCCCCCTGGAGGATTTTCACGACTTTGTATTCGGTTACGGCATCTTTCATCATTTTCATATCTTTGGCGCTCGTGCTCCTTTTGACCGTTCCCGGTTTGATGCCTATGGGTTTGTCTATCCTGCCTGAACCTACCATTCGCCCGTAAACTAAAGCCAAATATGTTTTTTTGATTTCTCCCTTTTGAAACAGTCCCTTGAGATACAGGAAAGAGAGCTGGTTCTTGGCTACGATGAGTATTCCGGACGTATCTTTGTCCAGTCGGTGGACTATGCCCGGCCTTAAACCCGGGTCGTCGCCCACGTTTTTGATATCCGGGTATTTTTCAAGGAGCCAATCGGTTATAAAACGGTCTCCTTCCCTAAAAGACCCCTCTTTCGGCCTGTGAACGGTCCATCCGGCCGGCTTATTAATAGCCAGGAAGTCGTCATTTTCATAGATAATATCTATGTTTTCTAGCGTCATCGCCTTAATTATACAATTAATGGTGTTGGCTTTAAATGGGTTTTAATGTTGACTTATCGGCTTTTTATGTTAGGATATAACTTATAACCCCTAAACGGGGCGTTTTTTATGGGAAAAGACAAAATAACAGCCTTAATAATAGTAGCTCTCGCTCTCGTACCTTTGAGGATGCTCAATATGAATGAAGGGCAGCTCTTGCCGTCCAATATGGCCGAAAAAGCCAGCGCTGATGCAGGAACAAGCATAGAAAAAGCTGTCTATACAGTGGAAAGCAAAATGAATGTCTGGATTACGGCCTACGCGAGTGTGCCGGAAGAAACGGACAGTACCCCGTTCATAACGGCTTCAAACAAGCACGTGAAGGACGGTTTCATAGCCGCCAATTTTCTTCCCTTCGGAACGAAAGTAAAAATACCCAACCTCTTCGGCGACAAGGTTTTTACGGTGGAAGACAGAATGAGCAGGGATAAAACCAATTTCGTAGACATTTGGATGCCAACCGTCTCGGCAGCCAAAGACTTCGGTATACACAAAGCGAGCATCGTTGTTCTGGGAGATTCTATCTCCGGAAACGTGGCGGAAAGATAATCTGATAATTAAGAATCTTCCTCCTCATCATCTACCGAGTCGTTCATGGCTCTTTCGATGAGCTTTGCGTTTTTTATCTCGGTTTTCCTGAAATTTTCTAGAGACTTTCTGGTTTTCTCCGCCGCTTTTTTCAAAAGCGGCACATATTTTTTCTCCACTATTCCGGCGGCTTCTTCGAGATTGGAGCTTTTTTCCATAATTTCCTCTATTTCCCGCATGAGCTCGTCCTCTTCATCCATCGCTTCCTTCAAGTCATTAAATTCATCTGTTTCCATAGAATTCATTTTGGTTGTAAGATTATTTCTTTTTAAGAGCGAAGATCATAAACAAGGGAATTTTATCGTGAATTTCATAAAAGATTTTGTCTTTTTCCTTTGCCGCAGGAACGGCTTTCGGCTCCGCAAAATCAACAATTTTAAATCCTGAGGATAGGATATCTCCAATTATGTTTTCAAGAGGGCGGTGGTAATAACTGACGTCAAAATTACCGAACCAGACGTCTTTGATTTTGCGGGTATTGAGGTAATCACCAATAACCTCGCACTCCTGATTTTTCTTTAGTTTTTTATAGCCCAGCAAAGATATCCGTTCGGTTTCGCTTCGAGTTCTTTGAGCGCCCCATGTCGCCGGGTGATGTGTTGAAAAAAGAAAAATCGCGTCATCTTTCATTACATCGTAAATATTATTGAGAGTTTTCTTCCACGATTCAACATAGTGCATTACCAAACTTGAGTAGACAAAATCAAACTTTTCATTCAACTCAATTTGTTCCATATCCATGACATGAAATTCTATGTCGGGGTAACTTTTTCGGGCATATTCAATAAGACCTTCGGAAATATCAATGCCGACAACTTTGCCTGCTCCGAGTGATTTTATGTGTTCGCATTCTTCGCCTGTACCACACCCGATTGTCAATACGCTTTTACCTTTAAGATCAGGCAGCCGTTTATACATAGCTGGTTTTTCCAAATATTCGTGAGCGATGTTTTCGTGGCTACGCATCCTTTTAGCCCATTGCTCGGCGTAGTTACCATATGAATCAATCGTATCTTTGTCCGTACTCATGTGGATATTTTAGCAGTTTTCCCGGTGGATCTATAGATTCACTATGGTGGACCGTAGCGGATTCGAACCGCTGACCTCCTCATTGCAAATGAGGTGCTCTACCAACTAAGCTAACGGCCCTTTGATTTTGTGGGCATGGATGGAATCGGACCATCGACCTCTGTCTTATCAGGACAGCGTTCTACCACTGAACTACATGCCCAAACTATACCCATCACTGCGTTAAGTTTAATTTTTGGAAGCCCTGTATGTCAAACTGGGCGCTCGATTCTATTTTGGGCGGGAGTTTCAGTGTGGCGTTTATATCGTCGCCCAATGAAACCGTAAAGTAGATTACGAAGAAGGCGGTCAAGATGATCATGAAAAAGGCCAATAGCAGGAATATTTTTTGCCTCGATGATTTGGCTTTTCTGAATCTTTCCATTTTTTATTTATAGAATACCCTTCCTTTGACCGACATAGTGATGATATTTGTCCCTTGGCTGGAATTGAAGGATACACCGTCGACAGCCGTCAGGTATTTGAATTTTTGGAGCGAATTCAAGAAAGAAAGAAGATCGTTCAAATTGGCCGAGCTTACCGCCAAATTGAAGTTTATCGAACCGAAGCCGTCGGCCGTCTTGGGGTTTTCACCAGCAAATGAAAAAGAATAGCTTAAATTATTGGAAGAAGCTATGGACTGCAAATCTTTATTGAGGTTTATGAGATTGTAATAAGACGGCACTATGTTGCTCAAAACGTCGAAATATCCGGCCGCTTCGTTGTATTGAGCCTGGAGCCTGGAAAGTTCAAGTAATCCGCTCGATATTTTCGAAAGTTCCGTCCTTGCGTTCATTATGTTCATGGCGTAAGAACTGATATTTCCCTTAAAAAACAAAATTCCGGCGATAAGTGCTATTATTATAATAAAGGAAATAATAAGCTCGTTTGTCAGGCGTTTCCTAAATTGTTCCATTTACTTTTGATTCCATTATACCATTAACGAGCCGACCAAAGGAATGATTGATTTCAAAATCAATACCGTTTCTTTGGGAGATGAAGCTTATCCCCTTCTCCTAAGAGAGACCAAGGGTGCACCGATAAAAATGTTTTACCGGGGAATTTTGCCCTCGGCAAAAGAGCCGACGATAGCCATAGTTGGGACAAGAAAAGCGACTGAAGAAGGAAAAATCGTCGCTTCCAAAATATCGGAGGAACTTTCGCGGGAAGGTTTCACGGTCATAAGCGGTCTTGCTATGGGCATAGACTCGGCCGCTCACCTGGGAGCTTTGAAAACCAAAGGAAAGACGATAGCGGTTTTGGCTAACGGCCTCAAGTCGGTTTATCCGGCTCTAAACGAAAGACTGGCATCGGATATTTTGGAAAACGGCGGTTCGTTGATATCGGAATACCAGCCGGAAGAGCCCCCTTATCAGTCGAGGTTCCTGGAAAGAAACAGGATAATAGCCGGCCTTTCCGTAGCCACGGTGGTTATCGAAGCGCCGATAAAATCCGGAGCTCTTACGACAGCGAGATTCGCCGCCGAGGAGGGCCGGGATGTTTTCGTGGTGCCGGGAAGGGTAAGGGACAAGAATTATGAAGGATCTCATCTTTTAATAAGAAACGGCGCGAGGCTCGTTTCGGGCTCTAAAGACATACTGGATGACATTTTCCAGACTATCCAGGATCTCGGTATGAAATTAGGAAGTTCGACGGAAAGAGCAGGCTCCCTGGACGATTCCGAAACTCTACTGCTTCTTTCTCTCGAGAAATCAGGAATTCCGCTTACCATTGACAATTTAGCGGAAATAACTCATCTTGAAATTCATATAATAAATAAGAAGCTGACTTTCCTTCTGCTTTACGGATTGATCGAGGAAAAAGCCGGGAAATTCGGAATCAAGAAGAAATAAAAATGAAACTCGTAATAGTTGAATCCCCCACCAAAGCCAAGACAATAACGAAATTTTTAAGCAAAGATTTCCAGGTGGAATCATCCTTCGGACACATAAGAGATTTGCCCAAAAGCAAAATCGGCATAGATGTGGAGCACGGTTTCGAACCGCATTACATAATTCCGGTAAAATCAAAGAAAGTGGCCACCTCCCTCAAAAAACTGGCCGCCAAGGCGGAAGGTGTAATACTCGCGACCGATGAAGACCGGGAAGGAGAAGCCATCGCTTGGCATTTGTCCAAAGTTCTCGATCTGCCGGGCGATCCGGAAAGAATAGTCTTTCATGAGATAACCGAAGAAGCTCTCAAGGAATCTTTAAAGAAACCCAGAACCATCAATATGGATTTGGTGGATGCTCAACAAGCAAGGCGCATACTTGATAGATTGGTGGGCTACGAGCTTTCTCCTTTTCTTTGGAAAAAAATATTTAGAGGTCTTTCAGCCGGCCGGGTACAATCGGTGGCTTTGAGGCTCATAGTGGAACGGGAAGAAGAGATAAGGAAGTTTAAGCCGGAAGGTTATTGGCTTTTGGACGCGGTTTTGAAAGACAAAAGCGCCAAAGAAGAATTCAGAGCCTTCTTATATAAGGTAGACGGGAAGCCGGTTCAAAAACCAGGCATCAAAGATAAAGCTGATATGGATGAGATAGTATCTCGCCTTGAAAAAGCCAAGTTCGAAATATCGGACGCTTCAAGCAAGGAATACAGGCGGAACCCCCTGCCGCCTTTTACCACGAGTACCATGCAACAGGAAGCCAACCGCCGCTTGAGATTCAGCGCCAAGCAAACCATGATGCTCGCTCAGCGCCTTTATGAAAACGGATTCATCACTTATATGAGGACGGATTCTCTGAATTTGTCCGCCGAATCCATAACTGCCGGCAGAAAATTCATAAAAGAAGAATTCGGCGAGAAATATCTTTTGGATTCGCCGAGGTTTTTCAAAAACAAATCCAAACTGGCTCAGGAAGCTCATGAAGCCATAAGACCCACCAATCCCCTCCTTCACCCCGATAAAATAAAATTGGAGGATGCCAAAGAAAGCAAACTCTATGATCTCATTTGGAGAAGATTTATAGCTTCTCAAATGCCTCAGGCGGTTTTCGACACCAAAAGTCTAGAGATTTCAGCCGATAAGTACATCTTTAAATCCAACGGCATAGCTTTGAAGTTCGACGGTTTCCAGAGGGTCTGGTCTCAGGAATTTGAAGAAAAAACATTACCGGATATAGAAGTGGGAAAAGAAGTCTCGCTCGTAAAGCTCGAGCCCACGGAACATTTCACAGAACCGCCGGCGAGATACAACGAAGCGAGCCTCATAAAGACGCTCGAGACTTACGGTATCGGCCGGCCTTCCACTTATGCGCCAATAATTTCAGTGATTCAAACCAGAAATTACGTCATCAAGAACAAAGACCGGAGATTCGAGCCGACAGAAACCGGCGAACTAGTTAATAAAGTCCTCGTGGAAAATTTTCCAGAAATAATGGACATTCAATTTACGGTCAAAATGGAAGAAGGTCTGGATGGTGTGGCTGAAGGCAAAGAAAATTGGCGAAAACTCATCGGGGATTTTTATGAACCCTTTTCCAAAGAATTAAAAGAAAAATACGAGAGCGTCAAAAAAGAAGAAACACTGGCTCCACAAATGACCGACGAGAAGTGCGACAAGTGTGGCCGGCCGATGGTAATCAAAGTCGGCCGGTTCGGGAAATTTCTGGCTTGTTCCGGATTCCCCGAATGCAAGAACACCAAATCAATCGTGAAGCCGAGCGAAAAATTCGGCCCTTGTCCCAAATGCGGCGAAGGAGAAATACGTTTAAAAAAGACGAAAAAAGGCAGGATATTCTACGGCTGCTCGAGATATCCCGATTGCGACTGGTCGAGTTGGAAAAAACCCGGCACGGCTTCCGAAGAAGAAGAGTAAAGTTAAAAAGCGGTAAGAATTTCTATGCCGTTATCAGTAACGGCTATTGTTTTTTCAAAATGAGCTGAAAGTGATCCGTCCTTGGTATAAAAGCTGTCATCTTTGGCCTGTCTAAATTGCGACGAGCCGGCTGAAAGCATCGGCTCAATCGCTATGACCAATCCTTTTTTTAGAAGCATCCCCTCGCCTTTATTGCCGTAGTTGTAAACTATTGGGTCTTCGTGGAGTTTGAATCCCACGCCGTGTCCGGTCAGTCCCTCAACGACGCTTAAGCCGTTCTTTTCGGCTGTGTTTTCTATGATCCAGCCTATATCTCCCAGTCTCGCCTTGGGCGTCTTGGCGGCCGTTAAAGCCTCGTTTAAAGCCTCTTCGGTGGTTTTTATAAGCAATTTTGCCTCCTCGCTTATTTCTCCTATGCCTAAAGTCAAAGCGGCATCGGTTATCCAGTTTTCAAAAACAACGCCGAAATCAATTTTTAAAATATCTCCGTTATCGAGTTTTCTGTCGGAAGGCTGGCCATGAACGATTTGATCATTTAAAGAAGTGCAGAGAGCAGCCGGATAAGGTTTTTGCGCGCCTTCTGGTTTGTAGTTCAAAAAAGCCGAAGAAGCTCCCGCTTCTTTGAGCATTTCCCTCGCTTTGTTCTCCAAATCCATAAGACTCACCCCTTCCTTGGCCATTTCTTTCAAAGTCAAAAGAATGTTCACGAGGATGCGTCCGGATTTTCGGAGCCCTTCTATATCTTTGTCCTTTTTTAAGAGGATCATTATTTTTTCAGTTTTAAGGCTTTTATTATTTTTTCGTGCACTTCGAAGGGCGCCGGCGTACCGTCTATTTCATAAACTTTGTATTTTTCTTTCTTGACTCTCACCACTATCGGATAAGTCCTGTTTTTAAATTCATCCAAGCGGACTTTTATGACTTCCGGTTTATCGAGAGTTCTCGTTTTGGTTTTTCCGTCACATAATGGGCATCTGGCGTGTTTGACTTTAGCCAAGACCTGGAGCCCGCAGAC
>JAKAHT010000017.1:4126-9046 GCA_021814805.1 bacterium | reverse complement strand
AGTTGGCTCGCTTTAGATTGCGGGAGCTGAGGGAATCGAACCCCCGACAGCGGTTTTGGAGACCGCAGTTATACCACTTAACTAAGCTCCCTACTTCTTAGCTTCTTTATGAACGGTGGACTTTTTGCACCACTTGCAGTACTTTTTGTACTCTATCTTCCTATCCACTGTTTTCCTGTTTTTGTGGAGAGTATAATTCGCGTGCTTACAAACGTTACACCTCAGCCTTATTAAATTCTCGGTAAATTTTCCTTGCGCCATTTTTCTTTTTGTTTTTTCTATATTTCAATATCAAAATCAACAATATTACTTGTAACACAAAACCCAGAGAATTTGCAACCAAGACATATATATCGCCGGCCTCGATCCCATAGATGGTCCAACTGAACCAGGTCACGGCGCTTAAAATCATCCACCAAATGGAGAACTGGTCGGAAGCCTTCAATTTTATAGTTCTTATTATTTGGATTAACAATCCGCCGCTCACCGCGACTACGGACAATGCCATGGCTGTAAAGCCGAAATAGTCCAACATTTTTTGTCTTTAATACAAAACGACTGAGCCAATGGTCGGATTTGAACCGACGACCTACTCCTTACCATGGAGTTGCTCTACCAACTGAGCTACATTGGCAATATAAAAATCGTCTGATATTATTTTTACCCGAAGAACCTATCCTGTCAATTTTCATTTTTATCTTTGAGCCATCCCCGAGATTTGAACTCGGAACCTTCGCTTTACAAAAGCGTTGCTCTACCATTGAGCTAGGATGGCAACGAAAACAGTATACACGAAGAATTTTTAATTTCCAATTTTATAATTTTTAAATAATGTTTAAAACATTGAAAATTTTAAACCGCGTGTTTATTTATAAAATTAAAAATTACAAAATTTAAAATTGTTGTTATTGCGTTTCATTGTACAGGTCCTGGATTTCCTGAGATGAAAGAGCCCGGTTATAAATACGGACATCATCGATGCTGCCTCCGAAATTATAATTACCGTTATTGGGCCAATAAGCTATGCGCGCATTCGATGTGGCGCTGCGACTGCAAGGAGAACCGCTTAATGACAAACTTTGCTGGACTCCGTTGATATAAAGTCTGGACTGAGTTGAAGAACTATTATGGAATACCGCCGTAACATAAACCCAGTTATTGAAAAGGTTTGTCGTACTCATCCCGTAAACATCGCCGCAACCGGTGTTAAAACCGAAAGTGCTGGAAAATTCCAAATCGTCGGAAGAAAATCCGAAGGGCATATCTCCGCTCGTTCCAGTCCAGTACATCCAGAACGCCACGGTGTTTTCGGCGTTAGCAGACGCATTAACCGGTAAGTTATTCAGTTGAATGAAATCATAATCGCTCCCGCCGCCGAATTTCAGGCAACTTCCAGTTTTACAGCTTGAAGAAGTTTGCCAAGCGGGACAATTCGCGGTAGGAGGATTGGCGCATATCGTCGAACTGCTGTAAAGGATGCCATTATTGCCGTATCCCGAAGCATCATAAGCAGTGGTCCCCGTCCCCTCGTCTAGCGGCCAATAACCGACAAGGCCCTGCCAAAATCTGCCCTCGACACTGCCGAAAGCATTAACTGCCACATCATAAACCAAGCCATCACGTCTCCCGTCGACAAGCGAAATTATTTGATTCTGGCTTGGATTGCCGGATATGGGATCGAAGAGCACGTCTACCGAGGTTGATGTCGGCGGATTGCCAAAAATTATACCGTTACCTAGCGTATAAGCATTCTTTGAAGTGCTTGAAGCGTAACTCGTGCCGCCAAAGGAAGTATAAGTTTGGCCGCCAGACGAATTCGAAAAACGCATACCCCAGCGGGTTCCGTTTTCCTGACTCATGGATCTGTGCCTTGTATTCCTCAAGGAAGCCGTGACTTCCTCTCCCGTGCGCTGCAAGTCATTGCTTACCCTGTAATTTCCGATGCTTATCACGGCGACGGTCGCGAGTATCGCCGTCAAAGCCAAAACTATCAAAAGCTCAATAAGGGTGAAACCGTTCCGCGAATTTTCAATTTTATAATTTTTAATTTTTAAATAATGCTTTAATTTTCCAATATTTAAAAATTTGAGCATTATAATTTGTTTGTAAAATTACAAAATTAAAAATTTTAACTAGAACTGTGTCGTGAGTTGGTATATCGGGATTATTATGGAAAGCGCTATGAGCCCTACTACCACACCTATCATCATAAGCATTACCGGCTCGAGGAAAGAAACCAGGGACTTTAAGGAACTGTCTATTTCCGAAGAATAAAAGTCGGCCAATGTGCCCAAAACCTCTTCGATGTGTCCAGCTTTTTCCGAAATGGCCACCAGGTTCACGACTGTTTTGGGGAAAAATGGTTCCCGTCGAAAAGCTTCACCAACGGTTAAGCCCTTGGCGAGTCCCTCCCTTGAGATTCTCATAAGAGAATCCTTTAAGTCTATATTGCCTACGGCTTGGGCGGTGACTTCCAAGGCGTCAGTCAACGGAATCCCCGCTTTGATGAGCGATGAAAGCGTAGCTGCAAATCTTTGAAGAGCTATCTTTTGTATGACATCTTTGACGACCGGTATTTCTTTGATAATGCTAAAAACGAACCTTTTGAAAGCCAAAGAATTCCTGTAAAAGGCTATGAGCGCTATGAGCCCTACGACTGCAAAGAACATTATTATGAAACCGTAATGAGCGAAGAAAAGGCCCACTGCAAAAACTATTCTCGAAAAAAGCGGCGGAGTGAAGCCTCCTTGGTCGAAAACATTCGCTATTTTAGGAAGAGCGAACATAACAAGAAACACCAATATGAGGACTGAAGCTGACAAAAGAAGTATCGGATAAACCAAAGCACTTCTTATTTGATCCTTCAGCATCTTTTCCTTGGTCAAAGACTCGGTCAGGTTTTCAAAAACGGTATCCAAATTGCCGGACGTTTCACCGGCTCTTATGAGGTTAACATAAACCTGACTGAACACTTTCGGATACCTTGAGAAAGCGGAGTAAAAAGGCTGCCCCCTCTCCAAATTGCTTCTTACTTCCATAAGGAAAGATTTGACGGATTTTTTGTCGAAATCCTCCAAAAGTATGTTTATCGCCTGAAGAAGTCCGGTGCCGAGACGAAGCATCAAAGACAAATACTTCGATATAAATATTTGGTCGGTCAGGTTTATCTTTCCCGATCCGAGGCCGTAAGCGTCTGACCGGCTGACCGGCTTCACGCTGACCGGTTTGAGCCCGCGGGTCGACAAAAATTGCAAAACCTCAGACACATCCTTGGCATCTATTTGATTCTCCACTATTTTGCCGTCCGGCTGCGAAGCAATGTAATTGAATTTCATGAGTTTCTCTACAAATTACGAATTCATTACGAATATACGAATTGAACTCTACCTTCCTATTATAAACTTTTTCGTATATTCGTACATTTTCGTATTTCGTAGTTAATCCTTATTCCCTCATAACGCGGAATAATTCCTCGATAGTCGTCATGCCAAGCTCGACTTTCCTGAGACCGTCCTCGAACATGGATATCATTCCGTCTTCCCTCGCTTTCTTTCTTAATTCATCCAGATCGAAGTCTTTGCTTATCATAAGGCTTCTTACTTTGTCGGTCACTTCCAGAATTTCGAATATGCCGATACGTCCGGTGTACCCCGTGTAATTACAGGCCTGGCATCCCTTGCCGCGGTAAAAAGTTTTCGGAGTTTTAACCGCAATGCCTCCGTAAGAGAGTTCTTTTATTTGAGCTTCTATGCTCTCATAAACTTCCTTGGTTGGAGTATAAGATTCTATGCATTCCATGTGTATTTTCCTTACAAGCCTTTGCGAACTTACCGCATTCAAAACCGCCGCCACGAGGAAAGAAGGTATATTCATATCAACGAGCCTCGGTATGGCCGTCGGAGAATCGTTGGTATGCAAACTCGAAAGAACCAGGTGTCCGGTCAATGATGATTGGACGGCGATATCCGCCGTTTCCGAATCTCTTATTTCCCCGACCATTATGATGTTGGGATCCTGCCTTAAGATGGATCGGAGTCCCGAAGCAAAAGTAATACCCGCCGCTTCGTTGACCTGCGTTTGGTTCAAATAACGCATATCGTATTCAATGGGGTCCTCGATGGTTACAATATTGACGTCCGGTTTGTTCAGTATGTTTAAAATTGAATAAAGAGTGGTAGTTTTACCTGATCCGGTCGGACCGCAGATTAAAACCATACCGTAACTTTTGGAGATGGCTTCTGTTAAAAGCTTTATCGTATCCTCGAACATTCCGAGTTCCTGGAAAGAAAGCGGCTTTTGAGCCGCGGAAAGCAGCCTCATTTCAACCTTTTCGCCGTAGAATGTGGGAATGACGGATACGCGGACATCTATCATGTCTCCGCCGACTTTATATCTGAATCTTCCGTCCTGGGGATGGGTATGCTCGTCGACCCGCAGATTGGAAAGAATTTTTATCCTCGCCACAATCGCCGGATGTATCTCCTTAGGCATCCTTATTATTTCATGAAGGATGCCGTCTATCCTGAACCTCACCAAAATACCGTCATCTAATATTTCAAAATGCACATCGGAAGCCCTGGATGAAATAGCATAAGACAGAAGATTGTCCACTATGGCGACTATCGGCACGTCGGCGGCGAACTGCGTTACATCTTCTCCGCGCGATCTTGACCTCAAGGATTCCTTTATGCTTTCGTCTATTATTTTCTTGAAATCCTGGGTCAGCTGTTTCTGATACATAATAAACCCCCTGTTCAAATCATCGTCGGTCGCAAGGAACGGCTTTACCTTCCCTTGAAGCCTCAAATTAAGGAAGTCTATGGTTTCCAAATCCGATGGATTTTCCATGGCCACGTCGAAATATCCGTTTTGATCCTTGGCAAAAATTATGGACTTTCTCGCCTTGGCTATTTCCTCCGG
>JAKAHT010000017.1:0-4026 GCA_021814805.1 bacterium | reverse complement strand
AAGACCAGGACGACAGCTGTCGCTAAAACCGCCAAAATGGCTATCACGACCAAAAGTTCGATGAGCGTGAAACCTTTCTCTTTTTTTATATTTTCCATAATTTATTTATTTTTATAAGGGTGACCCCCCCCTTCATAAATTCTCTTATAGTTTAATATTAACAAATCTCTCTCTACTAATCTTGTGGATAACTAAATACTACTCGTTACTGAAAAACTCCTTTATTTTCGATACCAGTTCTTCTATAGAAAGCTGGGCTTTTATGAAATATCCGACCGCGCCTAACGACTGTCCCTTTTCTACGTCCGATTCCTGGCCCAGATTGGAGATTATGACTATCGGTACCTCCTGGATATTGGGGTCGCTTTTCATTGTTTCCATAACCTCAAAACCGGATATTTTGGGCAAAATTATGTCCAAAAGTACCAGATCGAATTTGTCTTTCCGGAGCATTATAAGAGCCTCGTCTCCATCTTTAGCTTGAGTAACTTGAAAGCCATCCTTTTCCAATCTTCCCTTAAGGAGATTCGACAACATCGGCTCGTCTTCCACGAGGAGTATTTTTTTACCGCTTTGAGTGTCTTGCATCAGAAACAATTATAACAAAAAAACTGCGAAATACGAATTCTGTACGAATATGACGAAAACAGATTCGTATATTCGTATCATTTCGTAATTCGTAGCTGAATTGTTGAAAACTTTTTCAGTTGCCCCAGTAGCCGAGACTTTAGGCTTATCGGCTAACACCTATAACTAACCACCTCGCGCTCCGCGCGAGAATTTCCAATTTTTAATTTCTAATTTTTAATCAAACTCCCAATGAACTAATTTTCAAACATTTGAAAATTGAGATATTGAAAATTCAATGAAAATTGAGAATTGATACTTGAAAATTCTTGTGCGAAGCACAAGAGTGTCGAATAAAGTTTAATTAATCCACGCACAGCTTCCGCTACGCGTGCCTTGTTACGACTTCACCCGTGTCACCGAGTTAGCTCTGATACGCGCGAAACGCACTTTAAGCTCTCCCGGCTCCCTTGGTGTGACGGGCGGTGAGTACAGGACTCGAGAACGTATTCACCGCGGCATTCTGATCCGCGATTACTAGCGATTCCAGCTTCATGCGGGCGAGTTGCAGCCCGCAATCTGAACTTAGGTCGCGTTTCAGGGATTAGCTCCGCCTTACGGCTTGGCAACCCGCTGTTCACGACCATTGTAACATGTGTGTGGCCCAGGGCATCAGAGGGCCATGCTGATTTGACGTCGTCCCCACCTTCCTCCGTGTATACCACGGCAGTCCCTCGTGACACTTATAACACGAGGCGAGGGTTGCGCATGTTACCCCATTGAAGGGAGCGCCTCACGGCACATGCTGACGGCAACCATGCAGCACCTGTGCTTCCGTCCTTCTTGCGAAGGACGACAATCCTTTCGGACTGTCTTCGAAAACATTTCAAGCCCTGGTGAGGTTTCTCGTTTACCGTCGAATTAAACCACATGTTCCACCGCTTGTGCGAGTCCCCGTCTATTCCTTTGAGTTTTAAGCTTGCGCTCGTACTTCCCAGGCGGTCTGCTTAACGCGTTAGCTGCGCCACTCCGAGGGTCGATACTCGAAACAGCTAGCAGACATCGTTTAGGGCGTGGACTACAAGGGTATCTAATCCTTTTTGCTCCCCACGCTTTCGCGCCTCAGGGTCAGGAATGTCCCAGTGAATTGCTTTCGCCTTTGGTGTTCCGCACGATATCAACGGATTTCACCCCTACACCGTGCGTTCCATTCACCTCTAACATCCTCTAGTTTGGCAGTTTTTCTGGCGCATCCGAAGTTAAGCCCCGGTATTTTACCAGAAACACACCAATCCCCCTACGCGCCCTTTACGCCCAATAAATCCGGATAACGCTTGGAGCCTTCGTATTACCGCGGCTGCTGGCACGAAGTTTGCAGCTCCTTATTCCTATTCTGATCAATAACTTTCTAAAATAGAAAAGCAGTTTACGATCCGAAGACCTTCATCCTGCACGCGGCGTCGCTCGATCAGGCTTTCGCCCATTGTCGAATATTCTCGACTGCTGCCACCCGTAGGTGTACGAGCCGTGTCTCAGTCTCGTCGTTGGGGAACAGCCTCTCAGCTCCCCTACCCGTCGTAGCTTTGGTGAGCCATTACCTCACCAACTGGCTGATGGGACCTAGGCCGATCCCGAAGCGTCTTGCGACTTTAGTCTTGCGACCACATGGAGAATTATCCAACCTTTCGGCTGGCTATGCTCCACTTCGGGGTACGTACCAGGGTGTTACTAACTCGTTCGCCACTGACCAATTCTTGATGTAATCTCAAATTGATCCGTTCGACTTGCATGCCTTATCCACGCCGCCAGCGTTCATCCTGGACCAGGATCAAATCCTCAAAAAGAAGTTCTGTACGAAAAACCTATCGATAAGTTCCTCGTACAAAGCCTCCGCGGTTCAACTTTTAAATTGAACCGGAAAGGGACAACTAAAAAAATCTTCAACTAAAAATAAATTAATAACTAAGCAATATGAGCTTTTCAAAAAGCTTTCGTGACAAGAAAAGAGTTCCAAACAGCGCGAGTATCAGTATAGTACAGCCATTACCCTTGTCAAGCAGGAAAACAGATGCTACTATAGGAACTACGAAATACAAATTTCTTACGAATATACGAATCCGTTTTCGTTATATCCGTACCATTTCGTAATTAGTAGACAAATATATGAAAAAAGAGATACATCCCACATACTATCCCAAAGCTAAAGTAACCTGCGCCTGCGGCAATGTTTTTACGGTCGGTTCTACCGTTCCCGAAATGCGTGTTGAAATTTGTTCCAAGTGCCACCCGTTCTATACTGGACGCACCGAACTCATCGATACCGCCGGAAGGATCGAGAAATTCAAGGCGCGCCGGACCAAAGCTGAAGCGGTCCCCAAGAAAACCAAAAAGGTTAGAACGAAGAAGAACAGTAAGTAAGAAAGAATTTTTTAATCTTGGATTTCGAATAAGTTACTCAACTCGCGAATTCTTGAATTTAATCGAAATTCGAAATTAAATCATTTAAAATTAATTTAAATAACCATGGAACTCAAAACACAAGCGCGATCAGTGACAGGAAAGAAGGTAAAAACTCTGAGGAAGGAAGGGTTTATTCCGGCTGAACTTTACGGCAAGGGAATCGAAAATAAACATATATCCGTTTCAGAGAAAGATTTCGCTAAAGTTTTCAAGGAAGCCGGAGAAAATACGGTCATAAATTTAGCACTCGACGAAAAAGAAAACCTGCCTGTCATGATAGCCGATGTTCATTTCGATAATCTGACCAACAAATTTCTTTCTGTTGATTTTCATAAGATAAGAATGGACGAAAAAATAGAAGCTGAAATACCGGTTGAGCTAGTTGGCGACGCTCCGGCCGCGAAGAGAGGGCTCGTGGTAGTTAAAGTTATGAATGAAATAAGCGTTTCGGCCATCCCCGCCAAACTCCCCCATAAATTCGAGGTGGATATAAGTAAAATAACCGAGGAAGGTGATTCCATCCATATAAAAGATTTGAAGGTTGAAAAGGATGTCAAAATACTTTCGCCGGAAGATTCTGTTATAGTCATAGCCAATAAAATAGAAGAAGAAAAAGAAGAGCCGGCTCCTCAAGCGGTGGAAGAAAATCCTCAAGCGGCAGAAACGCCGGCAGAAACTGAAGGGGGAAAAGAATAATAATAAAGAAAAACACTCGAAAGAGTGTTTTTTTGTGTTACTATATACTTATAATATGCCGATTAGAAAAAAATTCTGGCTTCTTATATCCCTCTCTTTGATTTTGGGGCTGGCTTTTGTCGCGGCTAAAGCTCAAACAAGTCCGGCCACTTCCACGGCGGCGACAACGACCGACGTTCAAGCGGAGAGGCAGGCGCTCGAAGCGCAACTCGCCGATCTTGAAAACCAAATCGAACAGCAGCAATCACAAATAGACCAGTACCAGAAGCAAGGCAAATCATTGTCGGGAGAAATAAGCCTTTT
>JAKAHT010000016.1 GCA_021814805.1 bacterium | reverse complement strand
ATGGTGGTGAAATGGCTCTCTTCATAAAGTATGCAAAATAAGGAAAAGCACGAGGATTTTCTTGCTAAAATTCAAAATAAAGATGAAAAAACGAGGCGTAAATATCTTTATTTAGCCTCTTCGATTTCCATGTTTTTGGTAATTTTCCTATGGATAGTTTATCTCGATTATGCCGTGCCATTAGTCCAAAGTAATGTCGCTTCGAGCACCGCGGAAACGAGTACTCAAAACTTCCTCCCGGCCGCAAACCAAAGTGCCGGTCAGAATTCTTTCTTTAATACGCTCTCTAACGGTTTTTCCAATATTTCCGGATCGACCAAAAACGCCCTCGGCGACGCCTTGAATAGCCTCAAAACATCGATAACCGGGCTCTTTAATAATGTGAGGGGGGAACTCAATAAAACAAACAACTTTACGATAGAAAATTCGCCGTCAACAACTACCGAACCAAACGAACCCACGACGACCATTCAAGCAGTGCCGACTACCACCTTGCCTTAAACGGAATTTCCAATTTGGCAATTAATAGGATAAAATATGCTTTGTTAAAAGAACATGGAAGAAAAGGAGATTAAAACAAGCGGAAAAATAGAAGAAAGGGAAATAACCGAGGAGCTGTCGGAAAGCTACCTCGATTACGCTATGTCGGTCATAGTATCCCGGGCTCTCCCCGACGTAAGGGACGGCTTAAAACCAGTCCAAAGAAGGATACTCTGGGCGATGTGGGACACGAACTTGACTCATAGTTCCAAATTCAAAAAATCAGCCAATGTGGTCGGGGAAGTGCTGGGTAAATATCACCCTCACGGAGACATGGCGGTTTATGACGCCTTGGCCAGGATGGCCCAGGATTTTTCCCTTCGCTACCCTTTGATAGACGGCCAGGGAAACTGGGGATCAATCGACGGCGACAGTCCGGCAGCTATGCGTTACACCGAAGCCAGACTTTCGAGGATAGCCGAAGAAATGCTCGTTGATATAGAAAAAGAAACGGTGGATTGGATACCCAACTATGACTCAACGAGAGATGAACCGAGATTTCTGCCGGCTAAACTACCTAACCTTCTTCTTAATGGAACTATGGGCATAGCCGTCGGCATGGCCACTTCCATTCCGCCGCACAGCTTGAATGAAATAGCCGATGCCATAATCCACCTTTCCAAAAATCCCGATTCCACCGTGAAAGACTTAATGCAATTCATACAAGGGCCGGATTTTCCGACCGGCGGTGTAATTTACGGCAAGAAATCCCTCGAAGAAGCTTATTCAACCGGCAAGGGCTCCATAACCATGAGAGCCAAGGCGGATATAGAAGAAAGAAAAAGCGGCAGTTTCCAGATAATCGTGACTGAAATACCTTACCAAGTTAATAAATCAGATCTCATAACCAAAATTGCCGAACTGGTTCAAGAAAAAAGAGTGGAAGGGATCAGGGATGTAAGAGATGAATCGGACAGAGAAGGTTTAAGGATAGTCATTGAACTCAAAAGCGATTCCAACCCGCAAAAAATACTAAATCAGCTTTTTCAGTATACCGAGCTTCAAAAGAATTTTTATTTCAACATGCTCGCTCTCGTTCAGGGTATTCAGCCCCAAGTTTTGTCATTAAAAGACATTCTTTCTTACTATATCGACCACAGAAAACTGGTCATAAAAAGGAGAACGGAATTCGATCTCAAAAAAGCAGAAGAAAGAGCGCATATATTGGAAGGTTTGGTGAGCGCTCTTGAGGTAATAGACAAAATAATAGCCACTATCAAAAAATCAAAAGATAAAGATGCCGCGAGAGTTAACCTCGTCAAAAATTTCAAACTCACGCCCGTTCAAGCTGATGCCATACTGGAGATGAAGCTTCAAACATTGGCCGCCCTGGAAAGGCAAAAATTGGAAGACGAACTAGCCGAAAAGAAAAAACTCATCACCGAACTCAAATCAATTTTAAAGAGCCCGGGAAAAATAATCGGCATAATAGAAAGCGACCTAATGGAACTTAAAAAAACTTTCGGCGGCGAGAGAAAAACCAAGGTGGTGGCCGGAGGACTCAAAGAATTCAACGAAGAAGATTTAATACCGGAAGGTGACTCAATAATAACCGTATCGGAGGACGGCTACATAAAGAGAATGCCGCCGGAAACGTTCCGGGCTCAGAAAAGAGGTGGCAAGGGCCTCATAGGCGCCGAACTGAAGGAAGAAGATAAAATATACCAGACGATTTACGCATCGACCCACGACAATATCCTTTTTTTCACTAATAAGGGGCGGGCTTTTCAAACTAAAGCCTACGAGATACCCGAGGCGTCACGCACTTCCAAAGGAAAATCAATTTATAATTTCCTCGAAATACCTACAGCCGAAAAGATAAGTGCCGTCATATCTTATCCCAAAGATACCAAGGAAGGATTCCTGGTTATGATAACGAAGAACGGGGTCGTCAAAAAAACACCCCTCGAAGATTTTGAAAACGTGAGAAGAACGGGGATAATAGCCCTGAAACTTTCATCCGATGATTCGCTCTCCTGGGTAAAACTTTCTGGCGGAAGCGACGAAATGATACTTACAACGACGACCGGTCAGGCCATAAGATTCAAGGAAAAAGACATAAGGAGCATGGGCCGAACCGCTGGCGGCGTAAAAGGCATTAATCTCAAAAAGAACGATTCAATATCGGGAGCTGATGTCATACCCCAAAAATCGGTAAACGAATTGAAACTTCTTGTCGTCTCGGCCAACGGCTTCGGCAAGCAAACTAATCTAAAAGAGTATAAAATACAAAAGAGGGGCGGATCTGGAATAAAAACAGCTAAAACCACCGAAAAAACAGGCCCCATAATAGGCGCTCATGTGGTCGGCACCGAGACGGAAGAAATAGTAGCTTTCTCTTCCAAGGGACAAGCGATAAAAATACCTCTCGCCGACGTAAGGATCTTGAGCCGCGCCACTCAAGGAGTCAAAATAATGAATCTGGAAAAGGGAGACAAAATAGTGGGAATAGTGTGTCTCTAAATAAGTAATGAATTTTTCCAAACAACAACTAATAATTTTCGGCGGGATAGTGGTAGTTATAATGCTTTTTGTTTTCATACTTGCCGGAATTTTGCCCGGCTCCAAAAATAACGCCACCAATCCAGCTAGCATAAACGGCACCCTAAATGTCTGGGTTTACAACGAAGACCCGTTGAGCTACTCGAATATCATAAGCGCCTTCAACTCCACTTATCCGAACGTCAAGATAAAAATAAAACCCTTCACGGATTATAACGTTTACAAACAAAGCCTTCTCGAAGCTATGGCTACCGGGGGGGCGCCCGACGTTTTTATGATACCCTCGACGGAACTCCCGGCTTATTTGAATAAAATAATACCGGCTTCCCAAACGACTTTTACCCCCCTCAATGTAAGCCAGTATTTCCCCGGAGTGGTCGGCCAAGATTTTGTGAGTGGCGGGTATGTTTATGGATTGCCACTATCCGTAGACACGCTGTCTCTTATATACAACAAGGATCTTTTTGCCAAAGCCGGAGTGGTGTTTCCTCCGGCGACTTGGCAGGATTTTTTGAGCGACATTCCGACCCTGACTTCGGTTTCTCCTTCCGGCGACATAACTCAATCGGCCGCGGCCATAGGTACTTCGGCTTCCAATATCGACGATGCTCCCGATATACTGTCTTTGCTTATGCTCCAGACCGGCACGCAAATAACAGACAAAACATCCGGCACGGCTTCCTTCGATTCCTCGACTGGCATCAACGCCATAAATTTCTACACCGAATTCGCCGATCCTAAAAACAAATACTATACCTGGAATTCCAATATGCCAGATTCTCTAGATGCCTTTGCTCAGAACAAAGTGGCCATGATATTGGATTATGAATCTTCTTTATCCGCCATCAAGGCAAAAAATAATTTTCTGAACTACGGCGTATCTCCCATGCCGGAGCCGGCTTCTTCGACCGTTTTCGTATCCTATCCCAAATATTTCGGGTATGTGGTTTCAAGACAAAGCAAGATGAGCTCTCTCGCCTGGACATTCATCATTGATATGACAACCGTGAGTCAAAATGCGGATTCTTACGTCAAAGCAACAGGCGAACCGCCGGCCTTACTCACTCTCATAAATTCATATTCCGGGGATCCGAATCTCTCGGTATTCGTCAAACAAGAACTTTATGCGAGATCTTGGTACGGCCCGTCGAGAGATCAGATAAATCAGGCGTTTTCAAACATGATCGATGCGATAAATTCCAAAAAAACCGATGTTGGAACGGCCGTAAGACAAGCCAAGGATCAAGTGACAAGTATTTTGGCCAATCCTTTATGAAAAAATACATAAAAATATCGGCTGTCTTTATTTTTCTTTTTGCGGTCGGCGTAAGTTTTGCAGGTGCTCAGGGAACCGGCATTTGGAAAGACACAAACTGCGCCGCCGGCAGCCAGTATGGCGGGCCGGTCGGTCCCTGTGATTTTTGCGACGCCATAATAGTTGTGAAAAATATAATAGATCTTTTGCTTCAAGTATCGCTTATCATCGCGACCATAATGATAGTTGTCGGAGGCATAACGATAATGATCGCGGGCGGTTCGGAACCGAATATAAAAAAGGGCAAGAATATGATAACCAAAGCCATAACAGGCGTCATAATAGCGCTTGTTTCCTGGACCATAGTGGGAACGGTGGTCCAATTTTTGAGCGGCAATCCGAGTCTGCCCTGGAACCAAATCTCCTGCACTCATAATCCTCAAATCCCCGTCTTGACGGGACTGCCTCCTCTTCAAAACGCGAGCACCACTTACGCCAAGGTTTCCATAAACGACGGGACATATGTCTGCAGCAAAAGCGGCCAATCTTGTGTCGATATAGACGGCACTTTCTGTGCCAATGAACCTTGCATGACCATAGATAAATCTCTCTGCGGAACTGCCGCTCCGACATCGCAACTTAAGACTGTCTGGCGGGACAATTCTTCAGCCCAACAGACCGGGAATGTCTATACCTACCAATGTTACGACAGCGAAGACCTTTGCGCCGCTAACACCAAATCACTATGCATGCAATCCGTGACGACATTGGGGAACACTTACGTCCCGGCTCAGCCTAAAACAGTCTATGGGAAAATAGACAACAACGGCGTGATACAGTGTGCTTCGAGCTGCGACGCTATAACCGGGCCCTTGCCGGCTTACGCCGCCTGCATGACGCCGGGAACCGGAGCGTTTTATTTCCCGGACGATTCCGTCTGCGGCCAAAAAATATCGGCCGTTACCAACCAAGGATTATATATATTTGCCAAACAAGACAAAACGGATCAGAGCAAACTCATTTGTAAGGTGGCGGATTGCAACATAAAAGGAACCAACGCTTACGATACATGTATAGTGGTTCAAAAATCTCAATGTTCCGGATCTGATGGTGGGTTGTACCCGATAGGATTCTAAATAATCTAATTCTGATATAATAAATTCAACAGTATGAAGAAAATTAAATATATAATATATTCCAGCTTGGCCCTTCTTTCGACAAAGATAGCTCTAGCTCAATGCCAGACCGGGGATACTAACTGTCCAAATCCAAACCCATCAACAACTCCTTCAAACGTAAGTATAACTCTCCTCAATCCATTGGGCTCTCAAAACGGCACCATCGAAGGAATACTGAGCAATGTCTTGAGCTGGCTCGTCAAACTCGGTTCTCCCATAGCCGCTCTTATGATAATAATCGGCGGCATACAGATTTTGACATCGGGCGGCGCACCGGATAAGTTCGAAAGAGGGAGGAAAACTATACTTTATACAGCCATAGGATATTGTATAATCCTTATAGGGGATGGTATAATAAAGATAATTCAAGCAATACTTCAAGGTTAAGGCAGTAAAAGAAAGGTCGAGAAAACTTAAACAAATATGAAAAAGTCAAAATTAATAAAAGGTGTAATTTACGGATTGAGTGCTTTGCCAATCTTCGCATTGGCTCAGCAGAATGTGCCGACCGTCATACAGTCTTACAGTGATGTCACGAGATACATCTCGATCGCTGCAAACTGGATTCTCGGACTTCTGCTCGCCGCGGCCGTAGTCTTCATACTGATCGCCGCTTTCAATTATTTGACCTCTGGAGGGGATGAAAAGAAAGTTGCCTCAGCCAAGAAGATGGTTACCTTCGCCATAATAGCCATAGCTTTGGGTCTTTTGGCGAGAGGCGTGGTTGCTTTAGTGCTCTCATTCTTCGGTCAATCCAGCTTACAGCCGCCCCAATAAAAGGCGAGTGTAGATATGTTGAAATTAGCTTTTATAACAGTTTCTATCTTAATAACGGTGCCGCTCTTCCGAGCGGCATACGTTTTTGCCCAGTCGCCGCTTGTTCTCCAAGCTCCGCCTCAGACAAGTATATCGACGGGCGGTATATCAGCCCTCATAACCATGATTAATGCGGCACGAGACTGGATTTTCGGCATACTGCTTTCGGTAGTCGTGGTTTTCATACTTCTCGCTGCCTTCAACTTCTTAACCTCTGGAGGGGATGAAAAGAAAGTTGCCTCAGCCAAGAAGATGATGCGTTATGCTATAATAGCGCTCATAGTCGGAACATTGTCGGGTAGTATAATAATATTGGTCGGCTCCTTTAATGATTATGTGTCCAATCAAAAACAACCGACCAACCTCTGCAAAACAGACTCAGATTGCAATAATATAGTCCAGGGCTGCGGGACCACCAACACCTGCAAATGCAACCCCGACGGATCGTGTACCATATACTAAAATGCTCATAAATATCGTTTACGCCACAAGTTCAATAAACACTCCGGATGACGTGATAAACGCCATAACGAGGATAGGCGGCGCTCTTTATTCAGTCTTGATAGCTTTGGCTGTCGTTTTCATACTCGTCGGAGCCTTTGAAATTTTGACCGCCGGTGATGATGCTAAAAAATTCGAGCGCGGCAAGAATCAGATAATCTACGCAGCAGTAGCTGTTGCCGTGGGACTCCTCGCAACCGGCATCGTGAAGATTGTCCAAGACTTGGTAAAATAATTATTCCAAAAAACAAAAAAGCCGTAGGGATTTTTTGTCCCTAACGGCTTTTGTTTTTGGGTTAATAAAATTGTTAATTAATTGATTGTGGCAGCCGGTGTAATGATTGTCAAAACACCCGGATAACCACTTTCTGTGCGCGCTAGGAACTTAAAAGGACAGTGTCTCCCAAAATTGGTGGTATCACCAACTTGAGGGCCACAAATGTATAACTTCTTCATATCAGGAAAGTACGCAAAGTACTTAGATGACGGAAGAAATTTTACTCCTTTTAATCCGCTCGCCACAGTTATTTCACGCCAGACTGAATCTAACTCGACTGAAACTGTCTGATTCGGACCTATGTAAACTGGTCCTAAAGAACCGGAACTTCCTGAAACAACGGATTTTTGGGCTTGATTTTGGTAGATCTTTTCGCGTCTTTTTTCTACTCCGGCGATCCAAGCTGAATCTTTCGATTCTATGGTATCGTAAGAACTAAGAATTTTACTTATGTCGAATTTTAGGTCTTTTCCCAGAGAATCTTTCATCGATCTCTTTTGCCTCGCTACGATGGTATCCTCCACCGTATTGAGATAGCTTTCCTGATTGCTCTTGTACTTGGCAAAATGAGCATCGCCGAACATAGTCACTCTTCCTGTCAAATATATAACATCATCCTCAAGCATCCTCCAAACTGTTGGAGCAAATAACCTGAGAATAATATAAATGACCACCCCTATTATGAACGAGACGACCAAAAAATCTATAATTTTTTTGCCCCTGGTTATCTTTTTGCTGAAAGATCCCCAAGTTAGAAACGCCAAGGTTGTTATAACAAACAACAACCATAACGCTCCGTTGAAGAAAAATCCGCTGATGAATATAAGAAGTCCCAAAAGTACGATAAAAATGATCCTGTTTTTCATGGTTTATCCTCCAAACCTTGTAAATACTGCTTTGGCTAAAGAGATCAGAAATTCTCCTATTACTTCACCGGCTATTTCGACCGGCAGGAACTTTTCGAAGAGTTTCATTTCTCGATGTTGCGGTGCCGCTCCTGCTGGAGCAGTCGCTGTTTGAATTTGAGATCTTTCTTCGATCAGTTTGAATCTTTCGACTCTCTGATCAAAAACGTCCACAGCCTTTCTAGAAGCCGTTCTCGCTTCATCGATAAAGGCAACAAAAGTGAACAGAAACGCTGATATAGCTAAGATAAAATAGAATATCCACGGCACAAAACTTCCCGTGACTTCATCTCCGGAAATTTCCTGGATGAGCATCACAAAGAAAGGTGTTTTGTTTGTGAACAGGGCAATAAAAAACATAACTATTGCCGAAAAAACCAGGATAAGCCATGTATAATTGTTCAGATCGCCGAACAATATGCGGTGAATGAAACTTTCACCTTCGTGCTCGTCCTCGTTATCGTATTCGTTTTCATCTCCATCTATCACAGTATTTCTTAATCGGTTTTCTTCTTCAGCTCGATCACGCCTGCCGACTCTCAATATGAGCCTGAATGCGACAAGCATAATCATCACGCCAGAAACAAGAATAACCACAGCGGTTATAAATCCTATAGCTAACATTTTTACACTCCTTCAATTAATATTTTCTTCCGTAAAAGGTATGGCGGTAAAACTTATCACCATAACCAGCTACTGCTATTTGTATTTCTCTTTCCTCCTTCGGACTTAAGTCGATGGCATACTCGAGTTCACCATTTTCGTCGGTATTAGTTTTAAGTGGCGCCGACTCTCCACTGTCAATTATCACAACCCTGGAGCTTTTCGTGCCTTTTTTTTCTTCATCAAAAACACTGATAAAGAAATGGACATGATTTTTGACCCGGGTCGGACTGACCACCAACTCGGCCGGAGTTTTCTTTTTCTCCGTGAGAGTTGTGGATTTCCTGTCTCTTACCATCGTACCCTTTATTCTCGCCTCAAACACATGGGTGCCCTTGGTTAGATTTTTAAAATCGATAGAAACTCTTCCTTGTTCGTCACTAGTCTCCTCGAAAGATTCGCTTCCGTGGTATATCACCACTTCTGCATCACTTTTAGGATTGTTGTCTCCGTCATAGACAGAGATAGTGGCCACAAGGCTCCAAGTTCCGTTGTCGACTTTATTAGGTTCCGACAGTTCGAGCTTTATCCGCCGTTTGTTGCTTGGCTGATTAAAGCCAAAGGGAACATTGATATCTTGCATTTTCTCAACTCCTTATATTTTTTATTTTAGTTAATTTTTCAATTCAGAATTACTTATCCGATATGAGAGCTTTTGTAAGCTTTATTTATATTCTGTTTAAATAGTACCATATTTTTATATATTTGTCAAACATAAATAGCCGGAAAATATGCCAGTTGGAGCGTAGATTTATCGAGCTGGGAAGCGTAAAATGAGACAAATAAAAGTGAAGGCCCCCGTGGCGGAATTGGCATACGCGCATGGCTTAGGACCATGTCTCGAAAGAGTTAGAGGTTCAAATCCTCTCGGGGGCAC
>JAKAHT010000015.1 GCA_021814805.1 bacterium | reverse complement strand
TCCACCTGTAATAAACTTAGATTTCAAGTGTTATAATCATTGAATGTTAGGGGGTTTTAAGAGGGGCGGGAAAGAAGCCTTCACTCTCATAGAACTTTTAGTCGTGATAGCCATTTTGGGGGTTTTAGGGACGGCCGTAGTTCTGGTTTTAAATCCCTCGGAGCTCATAAAGCAAGGAAGGGATTCAACCAGGCTTTCAGATTTGGCCGCCTTAAACAGTGCCTTAGCTCTTTTCCAGACGGACAGATATACGAATTCCATGGGGCAAGCGTCCACTACCTATGTTTCCATTCCTGATTCCACTTCGACTTGCGCCAATCTGGGACTCCCGGCTCTTCCTTCCGGCTCACAATATCATTGTGCTTCGACTTCCACCTACGCTAAGACGGATGGCACGGGCTGGGTTCCGGTGAATTTCAATCTCATATCCTCGGGTTCTCCTCTCTCCAAGCTTCCCGTTGATCCCATAAACAACACTTCATCGGGTCTTTACTATACCTATACCCCGGGCGGATCTTGGGATTTGGCTTCCTCCATGGAATCCCAAAAATACAAATTAGGAGGCCAGGCTGATGCGGTCTCGAAGGATGGCGGCTTTTACCCGGATCTTTACGAGGTGGGATCAAATCTTTCTCTATTGCCTTTTGATTATGGTGATACGGGACTCGTCGGGTATTGGCCTATGAATGAAAAAAGCGGGCTTACGACATATGACAAATCCGGCAGGGGAGGTACCGGAACGGTGGACGGGGCGACTTGGAGTTCGACGGGGCTTATGGGATTGGGTCACAACGTCACCGCTCGCGTCCTGCTTCCCGCTCCGGTTCTTAATGCCGCGACCACCTGGTCGGTCTGCACCAAATTCAGCGGATATGTTGTCGGTACTTCTTTTGATTTTTATATAGGCGGTTCGGGTAGCGGCAGTTTACTCTTGAATCAAAGTTCCTATGCTGCTTTCAGGGCTTACGACGGCAGCTATAAAGCATGGGACGGCACGGGGAACGCGTCCGCCGTACTCTCTTCTTCTCTGGCCGGCCGGAACGTCCATTTATGCTGGACATCCAACGGTTCGGTGGTGAATCTCTATGTTGACGGAATTTCCAAGGGATATATAAACCCTCCGGACACAAGGTTGTATGTCAATAAGCTTATCGAAGGATATTCCAGTAATTATTGGACCCCCACAATAAATCTCGACGATGTCCGTATCTACAATAGAGTTCTCTCCGGGGCGGAGGTTCAGGCCCTTTACAGTCATCTTTAAATCAAACTTTGTGGTAACATTTAATTATGGAAAAAAACAAAGGCTTTACACTCATTGAAATGCTCGTCGTGGTCGCCATGATAGGTATTTTATCGGCCCTTCTTCTTATCTCTTTGGGGCCATCGAGAAACAAGGCTAAAGACACGAGAATCATCTCGGATGTCAATCAAATAAGGGCTTTGGCAGAAACGTACTACGACCAGGCAACCGGTTATTATAATGACAACGCTTTGCGCTCGGCCGTTACGTCGATTATGACCGATATCCAAAACCAGGGGAGTACCGGAGGAGTGGAGCCCGGGGTTCATTCGTTCTCGAACGACGTCGCCGTCTGGGCTAAGCTCTTAAGCCAAACTCCGACCACTTATTACTGCGTGGATACGAGGGGGAACACGGTTTATCAGACGAGTACCGTCGATTCGCACTGCGGTACCTGCGACTCCAAGACTTCCTGTGTTTGGTAAGTTAATCGTCTTTGGAGGGTTTAAGAATGTTCAAGAATGTTTTTCCGATTATGCGCCAGGTGTATCCGCTCCAAAATTTAGTCGGCGGCGAAAAGTTTTCTATTTTGTTTTCCCTTATAGCTTTGAACACTGACTCCAAGGAATTGTTTTCGGCTTCCAAAAAAGCGTAGCTGCCGTTCAGTTTATGGAGATGGTGGGTATCGGACGTGGCGATGACGGGAATGTTGTGCTTTTTTGAAAAATATTCAGCTTTTTTATTGAAATTCAAAAATTTGAAATGAAACCAGGAATACTCCACCGCATCGAAGATATCCGCGTTTTCTTCGAGTTTTTCGCCGAGTGAATGCTTGGCGTCGAAGAAAGGATGGGGAGCGATTATGAATGATTCTGGGTGCCCGGATTTATATTTTTTTAGATCTTGAAAAGTCTCTATTTTCTCGGCCGATTTGTCGGCATTCAGTATGAGAACGTCTCTTTTTTCCACGCTTTTTTCTATGCCCCGTATGAGAGTTATGCCGAGTTCATCAGCTTCTTTATAATATTTTTCGTCGTCGGTCACGAAATTATGGCAGGTGACGGCGAGTACTTGAAATCCCAGTTCTTTGGCTTTTTTTAGTCCTTCTGAAAGATCGTGATCGGCTACGAGGGAAGCGCCTTTTTTGTCCTCTATATCATCTTTGGTGTGGAAATGGAGATTGGTTTTAATTTTCATAGTCTATTTGGTATAATTAGGTTAAGAAATAAAAGGTCGTTTAATAATAGGCTATAAGAAATGTTTATTCAAGATTGGACGTCGGTGGTTGCAGCATCTCTCCAGAATCTCTGGATTGGTGTCATAAACGCTCTCGCCGGCATAGTAGGAGCGCTCATAGTATTCATTATAGGACTTATAGTGGCTTCACTTTTGGGCACGCTCGTGGAGAAAATAGTCGATTTGATACAGCTCGACAAGCTTTTGAACAACCTCGGGTTGGGCGAATACTTCGGTCGGGCCGGAATCAGCCTAAAAAGCGGAAAATTCTTCAAAAAACTGGTTTACTGGTTTTTGGTGGTCGTTTTCCTCTTGGCTGCTTCCGATATATTGGGCTTCTATTCGCTTTCTTCTTTCCTCCAGAACGTCCTGCTTTACGTGCCTAACGTAATAGTAGCGGTTCTTATAATGCTCGCGGCGTTCGTTATTGCCCATTTCTTAAGGAATTTAGTGGCTGCTTCCGTCAAAGCTTCCAAGCTTCATGGAGCCGGTTTCCTAGGTTCGCTTACCTGGTGGGCGATAGTTGTTTTCGGTTTCTTGGCGTCGTTGTCTCAGCTCGGTATTGCCGTAGCTATCATAAACGCTCTCGTGACCGGATTCATCGCGATGCTCGCCATCGCCTTTGGTTTGGCCTTTGGATTGGGCGGCAAGGAATATGCCGAACATCTTATTGGCAAACTCAGGGAGCACACTGAAAGATAATTGCATTTTGGTAAAGACGACTTTAATCCCGCCGATCCGATAAGATCGGCGGGATTTTATTTGCAATTTTCAGCCGGTTCGTGATATTCTAAGAGGGCTATGAACAAATTCGCGATAATAGAAACCGGAGGAAAACAGTATAAAGTGAAGTCCGGAGACAAGCTTAAGGTAGAAAAATTAGAATTAAAAGACGACAAAAAATTTTCCTTTGATAAGGTCCTTTTCGTTTCCGATGGCGAAAACGTCAAGGTAGGGAAGCCTTATCTTGCAAATTCTTCTGTTGAATCGGAGATAGTTTCTGCCGGCCGCCACGATAAGAAAATAACCTTTCGTTATCACTCAAAGACCAGATACAGGAAACTCAAAGGTTCCAGGCAGGAATACACGGAGGTATTGATAGGGAAGATAAACTAATCTCAGTATCTTTTTTCGAAGGAGTGAAGGAGGGTGGTTTCGTCGGCGAATTCCACCTCTCCTCCTGTCGGAAGACCCCGGCCCAGCCGGGTTATTTTTTTGGATAAATTTTTAAATTCTTCGCGTATTATATCCGAAGTAAAATCTCCTATAGCCGTAGCATTTAGAGCTATTATTATTTCATCGGCCGATCCCCCGAGTTCAGATTTTATCCTGCTTTTCAGCTTTTCTAGTCTGGCTTTTTGAGTTTGCTCCAATATGCCTTTTTCGGCCAGCTTGCCCAAAACCAAATACTGCCCCTTAAATTTACTCATTTTCTCGAAGGTCATGAGATCAGTTTCTTTTTCCACTATAGCTATCACCGTTGGGCTTCTTTTTTCGTCTGAGCAAATGGGACAAAGTTTTTCATTTTCTTCTTTTATAAAAAAACACCGGGCACATCTGTCGAGCTTCAAAAGATCGCTCATCGCCTCGCTTAAATTTTTCAGACTCGATTTATCGCTCTCAAGCAGATAAAAAGCCAAACGCGTGGCCTGTCTCGGGCCCAAAAGAGGCAGCTTCGAAAAGTAATCTACGAATTTTTTTATTTCTTTGGGAATCATCTGTCTTTTCCGTTAAAACTCTTCGGGCATCTTGTGAGACGTGTCCATATTCTTGAAACTGACCTTCTCCTTGTCGAAGGCAAGCTTTACCGATCCGGTCGGTCCGTTTCTGTGTTTAGCTATTATTATTTCAGCGGTATTGTCATCCATTATGCTTTCTTCCATGGGCGATCTTTCTTTGTCCTTTCTGTATATAAAAAGAACGACGTCGGCATCTTGTTCCAAGCTTCCCGATTCACGGAGGTCGGACAGCCTCGGTATTTTAACGTCGCGTTTGTCGACTTCCCTCGAAAGCTGGGATACGGCTACCACCGGGACGTTTAATTCTCTGGCGAGCGATTTCAAGCCTCTTGATATTTCGGTGACCTGCTGAACCATGCTATCGCTGCCGGTTCTCGGCTGTATGAGCTGCAGATAGTCGACTATTATCATATCTATGCCGTGCTCGAGTTGGAGACGCCTAGCCATGGATCTCATTTGAAGCACGGTCGGAGAGGGAGTGTCGTCAATGAAAATTTTAGCGTTTGAGAGTTCATTTAAAGCCTCCTGAACAGAAGAAAACTCCATATCATCGCCCAATTTTCCGGTGCGGAGCCTCCAAAGAGGTATTTGGGCCTGGCCGGCTATCACCCTGTCTATTATTTGTTCCTTGGACATTTCTATTGAAAAAATGCCTATCGATTTTTTACCCAAGACGGCCGATTGTCTTGCGATGTCCAATACAAGAGCGGTCTTGCCGAAAGAAGGGCGGGCGCCGACTATTATGAGATCTGAAGGCTGAAAACCGGACAAAAATTTATCAAGATCGTAGAAAAATGTCGGCACGCCTCTCAAGGCATCTTTTTCGCCTCGATGGAGCTTCTCGAATCTTTCGTAGGCTTCCGGCAGTTCATCTTTTATGGAAGTGAATTTTTGAGGCCTTGATCTTTGAGAGATGCCGAAGATTCTTTGCTCTACGGATTCCAGGAGTTCTTCGAAATTATTGAAAGAAAAAGCCTTTTCATTTATGTCGGAGGCGGCTTCTATGAGATCCCTTCTTACTCTTTGTTCTTTAACTATATTTGCGTAATGTACGACGTGAGCGGAAGTAGGGACGCTGTCGGTGAGCTCCGTCAAATAGTCTATACCACCTATGTCGCCGAGTTGTTTTTTGTTTTTGAGTTCATGGGACACCGTCAATAAGTCTACCGGTTCACCCTTGCTCCAAAGGTTTATTATACTTTCGTAAATTTTTTGGTGTTTGTTTTCATAAAAATCGCTCGGGGCCAAAAAGTCAGCCACGTTTATTATGGCGTTTTTGTCGAGCATCAAGGCTCCCAAGACTGATCTTTCCGACTCCAAGTCCTGTGGCGGGAGCTTAAATTGGTTGGTTTCTTTTTTGACCATTGAAAATTAATCTTTATAGACGAAGCATCCCAAGGGAGTGTCGTCTATAGAGTATCCTAATTCTTTTATTTTATTTCTCAAGGCATCAGCCTGAACAAACTGTTTATTTGTTCTGGATAACTCGCGTTTTTCAGATAATCTCTTTATTTTTAGGGGTATTTTGTCGGTTTTTATATAGAATCCTAGAGAGGCCAGAGGCAAAACAATTGATTTTTTAACTGAATAAGAATCTTTCTTGGTTAAATTCCAAATTTTTCCTTCCAAGGCACTCATAAGCTTGAATATCTCTCCGATTGCTTCTGGTGTATTGAAATCGTCTTCGAGAACGTCTTTTATTCTGGCGCCTGATGCGGCAGTGATTTTATTTATCTCTTCCGTCTCAGATTTTTTATTTTTTGTTTTTTCGGCTACAAAATCCAATTTTTCCAAAAATATCCTTATCGATTTCAGGGCGTTTTCGGAATTCTCAACCGTTTCTTCGGTGTAATTTATGGGGGAGCGGTAAGCATGAGAAAGAACCAAAAACCTAAATACATTTCCCTCGTGTTCGCTCAAAAAATTCTCCATAGTGATGAAGTTACCGAGGCTCTTGGACATTTTTTTGCCGGAAACGTTTAGGTGCCCGGGATGCATCCATATCTTTACGAAGGGAATTTTGCCGGAAGAAGCTTCGGCTTGGGCTATCTCCGCTTCGTGATGCGGGAATTTCAAATCTATGCCACCGCCGTGGATATCATACTGTTCGCCAAGATATTTCCCGCTCAGAGCCGTATCTTCTATGTGCCAACCGGGTCGCCCCGCTCCCAGATCGGTTGGCCACTCAGGCTCGTCTGGTTTGGAAAATTTCCATAAAGCGAAATCTCCCTTGTTCCTTTTATTCAAGCTGTCATCTATCCTTGAAACAGAATCTTCGGCATCGAGATAAGTTCTTTTTGATAACTTGCCGTAATCTTTGAATTTGGAGATATCGAAATAAATGCCGTCGTTTTCTATCTCGTAAGCATAACCCTTGGCAATAAGCGTTTTGGTTTGTTTGATTATTTCCTTGATGTTGTCGGTCGCTCTGGCGTATTTATCGACTGAGCTTATTCCAAGTTTTTTCTCGTCGCTGTGATATATTTTCTCGAATTTTTTGGAAATGCTCCGCCAAGAAATTTTTTCTTCATTTGCTCTCTTTATTATTTTATCGTCGACGTCTGTTATGTTTTGAAGATAAAAAACTCTCCAGCCGTTCAATCGGAGATATTTGACGAAAGAGTCGAAGAAAACGAAAGTTCGAAAGTTCCCTATGTGGGGATAATCATAAACTGTCGGGCCGCAGACGAATATTTTAAGAGTTCGATTGGTCGGTTTTTTAAGCTCTTCCTTTTTCCCGGAAAGGGTATTGTAGAGGAGCATTAGAACCACTTTTTCTTCCTAAAGATGAAAGCTAGAGCTATAACCACCATAAGTATGATGCCGAAGTAAATCCAAAATTCGGCGGGGCTGGAAAAGAGCGTCGGTTCCACCGTCGGTTGAAGAGCTATGGTCGCATAAAGGATGAGCGGGAAAGTAAGAAAGCCCAATATGGAGAATCTTTTGACCACTTCCGAAGTTTCAGACTGAAATATCTGGGAAACGGTTTCACTGTACGAAACAACAGTCATTTTGAGCGTTTCTAAAAGATAATGGACTCTTGAAAAATTTCCCATAAGGTCTGAAAAATAAATTCTCGATTGATCTCCGTAGAATTTTCCGCCGACAGTGAGGAGGGATTCCAGGGTGCTTTTTTGGGAGGCGGCCACTATGCCGAACTCGAACAAATCCCTCTTTATATAGGAAAGTTCTTCCAAAAGTTTGCGATCGCTTTTTTTAAATATTTCCGTTCCCACGGCGTTGACCTTTTCTTCTACGTGACGGAGCTGTCTTAGGGAAAACGTGTTTATTTCCTGAAGAAGGTAGTAAATCACCTGTGGACAATTTTGTATTTTTCCTCCCAGCTCGGAGGTTAAATCCTTGTTGAATTCCGACACGGGCTCGATGTTTTCATAAGAGAAAGTAAGAATAGTGTCCTTGGAAGACAAGATATCAACCTCCGTCCTTCTTGGCCTTCTTTCTTTGGTATCGTAAATATGCAAATGGTAGACCGCAAAAATGTAATTTCCGTAATCTTCTATTTTGCTTCTTTCTGATTCTTTTTCGAGCTCTTTTGTTATCAAGGGATGGGTCTTGATATGACGGTCGGTTTCCTTTATGTCTTCTTCGTTCGGTTTTTCAAAATGTATCCAGTGTATTTTACCTATTTTCGCTTCGTATTTTTTCATTTTTATAAGCTGATTTATCGACTGAAGTTCAATATGACGTTATCGACCACGGGGGTGGAATTTTGGAGAAGGTTGCTTTGAAGCATGATCTTATATCTGAAGTATCTGAAATTGCTGAACAAGCCTGAATTTACGCAAATAGGAGTTCCCGGAGCGGGGATTCCACTCGTGAGCTCTCCTCCGGTCAGCCCCTGTGAACAAGGAGCACTGTACCAGCCGGTCGAAGTGCCACCTGGTCCTATATAGTTCCAGGGGCCGCTTGTGCTGTTTGAAGCAGCCACCTCAAATCCCAATCCGGTTCCCGATTGTCCGGGGTTGCCCTGCCAGATTATGCTGTTTAAAGTTGCTGGCCCTCCTGCGTCTATTATATATGATTCCAGATATCCTATAGTACTTGTTGAAAGCCAAGCGGTGTTGACCAAATAGGGATTTGTGGAACAGTTGCCGGCTCCGGCGTTATCGCAATTAAAACTTATCCACCCGACCGTGTCGTTCCAGGCGAAGCCTTGAAAATTGCCGCTGCCGTCTATCGATACTCCGTAGCTTATGTTTCCCGGACAGCTTGCTGTGTTGAGTCCACCGCAGAAGCTTATCCAGCCTATATTGTCGTTCCAAGCGTAGCCGCTCAGGTTTCCGCTTGCGTCGGCACTGGAGCAGGTGCCGTCGACATTATGAGTAGCTCCCTTGCCGTTGCATACGCCGTAATTGGAGGTGTTGCAAATGTTTCCGTTTTCGGAGGTTGAGCAATCAAGTGACATATCACCCACGGAAGAAGTAGCGTACCCGGCAAGTTTCGTTCCCGAAACCAAGACGGTCTGGGAGCCGTAGAAATTCCACCAGCCGTCTGCGGGATCCCAAGCCACAGAACTTGTCGTTGAAGAATTGATGTTAGTTCCGGCCGCCGAACTTTTTCCGGAGAAAAGGAGTATCAAGGTCATTAAAATAACGAGAGCGACCAGTATCCAGAATATGGTTTTGACGAGCTTCATTCTTTAGAATTATAACAAAAAATGCTATTATGCTATAATGAATCAAATTAAAGGTCGTTCTCTTTAATTAATTATGAAAAAGAATTTAAATAAAATATTATTGGTAGTCGTAGTAGTTTTATTTTTGGCTTTGGTCGGAATATTATCGTGGAAACTTTGGTTCAATCAGCCGTCTTATTACGCGGTTTATTTGAGAACCGGTGATTTGTATTTCGGAGAGCTTACCACTTTCCCGACTTTCACCCTGAAGCACGTTTATATGCTTCAAATAAATTCTCAGAACCAGCAGAATCCTCTGAGTATCCAAAAATTTACCAATGTTTTCTGGGGTCCGGAAGATTACATAAAGATAAACAGGAGCGATGTCGTGTGGTACACGCGCTTGGCTTCCGACAGCAGATTGGCGCAGCTTATACAGACCAATCCGTCTCTTACTTCATCCCAGAACCCGCAGGACCAAACATCCCAGGATAATAATGTTCCTCCTCAGGCGAACGGAACATCTTCGTTGCCCTCGAACACCACTCCAAAAAGCAGTCACTAACAAGTAGAGGAAAATGGTTTTAAATCCCGCGCTCTAAGAAAAAGGCGCGGGATTTGTTATTATGAATGTATATGAGCCTGAAAAAAGGGCAGATAGCGCTACCGTTCGTGCTTCTCGTGAGTGGTATAATTATTGAAATAGTAGTTGCTGGTTCGCTTACTTCTTA
>JAKAHT010000003.1:8485-42915 GCA_021814805.1 bacterium | reverse complement strand
GCGGCATCGAATTTTTCTTCTATTTCGTAAGGAATGGTCCTTTTATCCTTAAGGTTGACGGTTATCATGTTTTTTTGGGCTTGCCTCTTGGCTTTTTCAACCGAAGCGGCTACGTCGAGCCCCTTGCCTATGCCGAGACCGACTTTCCCTTTTTTATCTCCCAATATGACTGTCGCCCGGAAGCTCATTCTTTTACCTCCGGCCATGACTCTTGTAACCCTTTTAATTTCCAGCACTTTTTCCTGGAATTCGCTCTTTTTAGGTTTTATGTGTGAATAATTGTTCATAAAATTAGAATGACAAGCCGCCTTCCCTCGCTCCTTCGGCTAAAGCTTTTACCCGGCCGTGATACTTGTATTTACCTTTATCGAAAACAACTTCCTTTATTCCAGCTTTCATGGCTTTTTCAGCCAAAGCTTTTCCTACCTTGCCAGCTGTTACCGTTTTATTTTCTTTTCCTTTAGCTTTGATTTCCAGAGAAGAAGCCGATACCAATGTTTTTTGTTTGGAATCGTCGATTATTTGAGCGTGGATATTGTTATTGCTTCTAAAAACGGAAAGCCTGACCCTTGAAGTTATGCTCCTCAATTTGATTCTGGTTCTTCTGGAACGCCTATTATTTATTTTATTTAAAATATTTTTCTTCTTCATATTTTTATGAGGAGGACGTTGATCCGGCAGCTTTCTTACCGGCTTTTCTCCTTATTACTTCATTTTCATACCTGAATCCCTTACCTTTGTAAGGCTCTGGTTCTTTCATGTGCCTTATGTCGGCGGCCACTTTTCCAACCAGTCCTTTGTCTATTCCTTTTATCTTGAGTATGGAATTTTTTTCCACATCGAAGGTTATGCCCTTGGGCGCGATGTATTTAACGGGATGAGAAAAGCCCAAATTTAAGCTAAGATTTTCTCCCTCTTTAACGACGCGGTAACCGACACCTTCCAATATAAGCTTTTTTTCGAATTCCGATTCGGTTCCTGTAACCGCGTTTTGTATCAAGGCTCTTTCTGTGCCCCAGTTGCTTTTAGTTTGTTTTGTTTTTGAAGTTATGGATATATTTAAGGTATCCTCTTCCATAACCGCTTTAACGCCGTTCAATAAAGGAACTCTTATTTCGCCTTTAGGACCCTTCACTAAAACTCCGTCGTCATCTATTGAAACGGTAACGCTTTTCGGTATTTTTATCGGTTGTTTGCCTATTTTACTCATATTCTTTTTACCAGATTTCGAATAATAATTGCCCGCCTACGCCGTTTTTCTTGGCTTCCGACCCGGTCAGTATCCCATTCGGAGTCGTCATAACAAGAGTTCCGAATCCGCTTTTGACGCTTTTGATATCTTTGTAACCCGAATAAGTTTTGACTGACGGCTTGCTTAAAATTTTTAAGCCCTGTATCTTTCTTTTCCCGTTAAGGTTTATTTCAATGTATTTCTTGTAGCCCTTGCCTTTAACTTCGGAGGATTTAATGAATCCTTTCTTTTCCAGAATATCGATCACCGCTTTATCCATTTTGGAATAACGCGTTTTTAAAATATCCTTCTTGGCATTTTCGGCGTTTTTTATTTTTATGATTAAATCTATATACATATTACCAGCTGGCTTTTTTTACTCCGGGTATTTCTCCCTTGCTCGCAAGTTCCCTGAAGCAAATACGACATAAATTGAAATCTCTCAAATATCCTCTTTTCCGTCCGCATCGAAAACAGCGATTGACCGTTCTCGTCGAATACTTGGGTTTCTTTTTTGATCTTACGAATGTCGATGTTTTGGCCATATTACTTTTTCAATGGTACCCCAAGGCGGCGGTATAAATCAATTGCCGTCTCGCGATTTTTGACTTTTGGTACGACCGTCACCTGGACCCCAAAATTGGTTCTGGTTTTTTCCAGTTCTATCTCCGGGAAAACGGTTTGATCTTTGAAACCGATATTTAAATTTCCGTTCTTATCCACGTTCTTTAAGTCCAATCCTCTGAAATCTTTAACCCTGGGCAGGGAAAGATTTATGACTTTATTCAAAAAATTTTCCATTCTTTGTCCTCTTAATGTCACCTTAAGGCCTATTATTTGTCCGGCTCTTATTTTGAATCCTGCTACGGAAAGCCTGGCCGGCCTTCGGGAGGGTTTTTGGCCGGTTACGGAACCGAGCTCGTTTTCTATTTCGACGAGCGTTTTATCTTCAAAGTGGTCTTGCTGGCTCATTTTGCCGAGTCCGCTCGAGACCACAACTTTTTCTATGTTTTGTTTTATTAAATTTTCCATATTTTTATAAAACAGCTTGGCACTTTCGGCAGAATCTTTCTTTTTTTTCTCCGCTCGTCTTCATACCGATCCTTGCCGCTTTGTGACAAGAAGGGCAGATTATCAAAACATTCGAGGCGTTTATCGGTCTCGGTACATCCACTATTTCTCCCTTCTCGTTTTGGGTTTTAGCTCTCACGTGCTTTTTGTATAAATTCAACCCTTCGACTACGAGTTTCCCCGTCGAATTGTAAACCTTGACGACTTTGCCGCTTTTTCCGGAATCTTTTCCAGTCAATATTTTAACGTTGTCTCCTTTTTTTATTCTCATATTTTTAGACCAGTTCTTCAGCCAAGGAAGCTATGGTATCATATCCCATTTCTTTTATTTCTCTCGGCACGGGACCGAAAATTCTGGTAGCTTTAGGTTCCTTTTTGTCCTTGTCTATTATGACGGCGGCGTTATCGCTGAATCTGACATAAGAACCGTCCTTCCTTCTATAAGCCTCTTTTTGTCTTACTATAAGGATGTTCACGATGTCTTTTTTCTTTATTTGCTTTCTCGGTTCAGCCGTGCGGACTGAAGCTATGACGACATCGCCTATGCGGGCGTATCTTCTTTTGCTGCCGCCCAAAATCCTGAAACAGCGCACCATCTTGGCGCCTGAATTATCAGCTACTTTTAATATTGAACGTTCTTGTATCATCTTGAATTAATTTTTTTCTACTATGACCCATCTCTTGTCTTTACTCATCGGTTTAGTCTCGCTGATTGTCACCTTGTCGCCAGTTTTATATTCATTATTTTCGTCGTGGGCTTTAAAGCGCTTGGTTACCTTATAGTATTTTTTATAACGCGAATGTTGCTTCATCGTTTCGATGGCTACAATCCTGGTCTTTTGCATTTTATCGGAAACAACAATTCCCCTTAATTTTCTCATATTATTTTTCTTGAGCATTGAGCGCCGTTAAAAGCTGCGCCACTCTTTTTTTGGTTTTTTTGACTTCTTTGATGTTCTTTACTTTACCAGCTGAAAGATCAAATTTCAAATCCACGAGCTTTTGTTTCTCGTTGCTGAGTTCTTTTTGAAGCTCGAAAGAAGAAAGTTCTTTTAAGTTTTTTGATTCTTTTTTACTCATCTTCTTATTTATTGATTATCTTGGTTTTTATCGGCAGCTTATGGCCGGCTATTCTTAAAGCCCTTTCAGCTGTTTCTTTCGGCACGCCGTCTATCTCAAAAAGTATCCGTCCGGGTCTGACTACCGAAACATAATGATCTATATTTCCTTTTCCTCCTCCCAAAGTCACTTCCGGAGGAAGTTTGGTTACCGGTTTGTCGGGGAAAATTCTTACCCAGCTCTTGCCGCCTTTCTTCAAAGAATGGGCTATAGCTTTACGGCAAGCTTCTATTTGTTGGCCGGTTATCCAGGCGGCTTCTCTGGCTTGAAGACCGTAGGCGCCGAAACTCAAAGTAAGGCCTCTCGTTTCCTTTTGCCTTTTTTTGGAACGCCCTTTTTGCTGTTTCCTATGTTTTTGTTTTTTGGGTTGTAAAAGCATGGTCTATTTGTTATTCTCCTTTTCTTCGAAAATTTCCCCTTTATATATCCAAACCTTTATGCCCACAGTGCCGTAAGTGTTGAAAGAAGTAGCCTCTCCGTAATCTATGTTGGATCTCAAGCTCGAAAGCGGCATTTTTCCCTTCAAAAGAAAATCGCTCCTTGAAATTTCAGCCCCATCCAACCGGCCACCTATTTTTATTTTTGCTCCTAAGACCCCCCTTGTCTGCATTATGGTTTCCAGATTTTTCTTCATGACTCTCCTGTAAGGGAGTCTTTTTTCTATATCAAAAGCTATCTGCTGGGCTATGACTTTGGCCGATACGTCGAATCTCTTGAGTTCTTCTATATTTATATTGATATTCAGGCCCTGGGTTATATTATTTTTCTTTCTGAGTTTTTTTACAGCCCTTACTATTTTATTTTTCAAATCTTCTATGCCTTTGCCGCCACGTCCTATGATAAGTCCAGGCTTAGCAGCTCGAATGTTTATCCGCACGTTCTCGCCAGCTCTTTCTATTTCTATCTCGTCCACTCCAGACTGAAGAATTTCCTTTTTTACCAACCCTCTTATCAAATGATCTTCTTCCAGGAAGAATTTGGTTTGGCGCTTAAAAAACCATCTCGATGACCAAGGAACGGTTATGCCTAATCTGTATGAATTTGGTTTTATTTTTTGAGCCATAGATTTGTATCTAAATTTCTAATTATTTAAATATTTTATATTGCTTTTCTTCTGAAGACTTTATTAAAGCTACCCGGTTCTTTGGCAGGTTTGATTTCATTGGTTTCCTTCATTTCTTTTATAACCTCCGTTTTTGATTTATTTTCTTTTTCCTCTTTCTTTGAAGGTTTTTCCTCTTTCTTTTCCTTTTCGGGTTTGATTATGGCGAATCGGCGCTTGGGATTTTTATCCGATATTCCCAAGGTGAGCGTTATATGGCTGGTTTTCTTTTGAATCATGTCCACTCCGCCACGGGATCTCGTCATCCATCTTTTGAACATCGGACCCTGATCGACAGTTATATTCTTTATATACAACTTCTCGGGATCTATTTTATGGTTGGTTTTGGCATTGGAAACCGCCGATCTTATAAGTTTTAAAATCGGGTCTTTTGGTCTTCTTGAGGCGATTGTGAGTTTGGCTTCGGCTTCATCAACCGGCAAACCTTTGACAACCTCGGCCACAAAACGCACCTTTCTAGCTGGGATTCTTAAATATTTGAGTTGGGTTTTTATCTCCGTCAAATTTGTAGCCATATCTTTTTATTTTTTCTGTCCTGCGGCCGGAGCAGCCGGAGTGGTTCCTTTTTCCAATTCCCTTTGCATTTTTCCTCCGTGCCTTATAAATTTCCTCGTCGGAGCGAATTCCCCCAGACGGTGGCCGACCATATCTTCACTGGTCCTTACTTCTATAAAATCTTTACCGTTATGAACCAAAAAAGTGAGACCGACCATTTCAGGAGAAATTTCCGAATCTCTGGACCATGTCTTAATAGCCGGCGCTTCTCCCGGTTTGAATTTCGATATTTTCTTCAAAAGTTTTGGATCCACGAAAGGACCTTTTTTAGCTGATCTGGACATGGTTATTTTCTTCTTTTTACTATCAATTTGTTGGAATATCTGTTTTTTCTCCTGGTCTTATGGCCGCCGGTTACCTTACCCCATTTGGTTTTCGGTTTCCTGGTACCTCTCGGCTGGCGACCTTCGCCGCCTCCGTAGGGGTGATCGCGGGGGTTCATTACTGAGCCTCTGACCGTCGGACGGATGTTGAGCCATCTTGAACGGCCGGCCTTGCCTATAGATACCAAATTATATTCTGGATTGGATATTTGTCCAATAGAAGCATAAGAATCCCAAGATATTTTTCTTATTTCTCCCGATGGCATTTTAAGATGGGTATAGCCGTCTTCGTGAGCCAGAACCTGAGCTGAAGAGCCGGCTGATCTTATGAGCTGGCCGCCTTTGCCCGGTTGTATTTCAACGTTGTGAACGAATGATCCAACCGGTATCCTCTTTAAAATTGTTCTGTTGCCTATTTCTATGGGAGCTTCCGGTCCGGCAACTATCACGGCACCCGTTTTTATTCCGTGGGGAGCCAATATATATTTTCTTTCTCCGTCAGCGTAAAGAACGAGAGCGATGAAGGCCGACCGGTAAGGATCGTATTCTATGGTTTCTACTTTGCCGGGGATTCCCATTTTGGCTTGTTTGAAATCTATCATCCTGTAGATGATTTTGTTTCCGCCACCTTGGTGCCTTACTGAAATTTTGCCCTGATTATTCCGTCCGGAATTTTTTTTGAGTCTTTCAGTCAGATTCTTATGTCTTTTTACATCTGAAATCACCCTGTAGTCGGCTACAGTCATCGATCTCATGCTAGGCGTTCTGGGATTTAATTTTTTTATCATATTATTGAATTTCTATTTTATCTCCCTTTTTGAGCGTGATTATCGCTTTTTTGACCGGTGATCTCCTACTAGTTTTACCTCTAAAACTTTTCACTTTACCTTTGATGTAAACCATATCCACATTGGTCACTTTGACGTTATATTTTTTCATCACGTTTTCTCTGACCAGTGGTTTCGTGGCATCCTTCGCAACCAAAAATACGTATTTATTTTCCGCAGAAAGGTCGGTTGATTTTTCCGTTATCCATGGTTTGACGAGTACGTTTTTAGAAATATGTTTCGCCGGCGCCGATTTGGTTTCCGGTTTTTTGACTTCTTCCTTGACCTCTTTCTTGGTTTCATTCTTTACCGGCGTTTTTTCTTTTTTGATATTCAAAAAGCTCATAGGTTTTTATTTTTCGGTCTGATATTTTTTTATAAACGCCTCCAAGGCCTCTTTTTCAAAGAAAATGTTTTTACTGAGTAAAGACTCGTAAATATTGACGGAATTGGGCTTGGATATTTGAACCTTGGGGATATTCCTGAAGGCCAGTCCGGCGTTTTTGTTTTTAGGATCAGTTATTATGAGGAGATTCGCCGATTTATCGAAAAAATTCTTCAATATTTCTGAGGCTTTCTTGGTTTTCGGCGCTTCCAAATCGAAATTGTCCACTATCTTTATGTTCCCGTCCTTAAATTTTTTTGACAGAACTGAAAACAAAGCAAGCCTTTTCATTTTAGTATTTATCTTCTTTGAATAATCCTTGTCGCTTCTCGGACCGAAGGTTATTCCTCCGCCCACCCAAATAGGAGAAGTCGTACTGCCGTGCCTAGAACGGCCGGTATGTTTTTGCATCCACGGTTTCTTTTTTCCTCCTTGAACTTCTGAACGATCTTTGGTATGAGCCCAGGGTTTCCTCTGGTTCGCGGTAAAAGCGACGAAGGCCTGATGAACCAAGTCATTGTTCCATTTTACACTGAATATGCCGTCGGGCAGCTCGACAGTTCCTATCTTTTTGTTTGTTTTGTCGAAAAGATCAGTTTTCATTTTCTTATTTCCACTTTTCCGCCGACCGGACCGGGAACAGCTCCTTTAAGAATAATTAATTTATCTTCGTTTTTTATTTCCAAAACTTCCAAATTTTTCAAGGTTACCTTGTTGGTACCCATGTGGCCAGCCATTCTCCTTCCTTTTATGACTCTTTGTGGAGCCGTAGCTCCTATTGATCCGGGAGCTCTCAATCTGTCTTTTTGACCGTGGCTTTTAGGACCTCCGGCAAAACCGTGTCTTTTGACCACTCCCTGGAATCCTCTGCCTTTTATTTTTCCGCTTACCTTCACCTTTTCCCCTTCTTTTATTTCTTCAAGATTTTCCTTTTCGTCGATCTTAACAGGGGTAACGGCGATGACATTGTCGCCCTTCCATATTTGTGACATTTTTAATTTTGTTCCGGTAAGTTTCATATAAGTTCGCATTCCAAAAAAACAACCGAGACTTCGCCCGGTTGTTTTTTTGGCTACTTGTCTCTTTAGCCCATTCTAACCTGAATCGGTCCTTTCTGTCAAATTTAGCCCATCTTTATTTCGACATCCACTCCTGAAGGGAGATTTAAATCTGTCAAAGATTCTATAATCTTTTGTTCCGGATTTAAAATATCAAGGAGTCTTTTGTGTATTCTAAGTTCGAATTGTTCCCTGGATTTTTTATGGACGAAAGTCGATCGATTGACGGTATATTTTTTGAATTCCGTCGGAAGAGGTACCGGACCGACTATTGTTCCGCCCTGCCTCTTTATAGTTTCTATTATTTGACGCACGGAATTATCGATAAGCTTCGAATCGTAAGCTTTTATCTTAATTCTCAATTTGTCTTTTTCTGATTTTTCTTCTTTTTTAGGCATGGGAAATATAAAGGAATCAATGAGCTTATTTTATTATCTTCGTGACGACTCCGGCACCGACAGTCTTGCCTCCTTCTCTTATGGCAAACCTTTGCTTTTCTTCGAGAGCGACCGGAGCTATCAATTTGATGGTTATATTAACCGTATCTCCGGGCATTACCATTTCCGTTCCTTCGGGAAGAGTAACTTCTCCGGTGACATCGGTAGTTCTTATATAGAACTGCGGTTTATAGCCTTTGAAGAAAGGAGTATGTCTACCACCTTCTTCTTTGGACAAGACGTAAACCTCAGCCGTGAATTCGGTGTGCGGCGTGACGCTGCCGGGCTTGGCTATAACCTGACCCCTTTCAACGTCTTCTTTCTTCAAGCCGCGGAGTAAAACTCCCACGTTATCTCCGGCGACACCTTCATCCAAGATCTTTTGGAACATTTCTATTCCGGTAACCACAGTCTTTTGAGTAGGCTTCAAGCCTATTATTTCAATTTCGTCGTTTACTTTAACCATTCCCCTTTCCACTCTTCCGGTCACAACTGTTCCTCGTCCTTCAATAGAGAAGATATCTTCGATAGGCATAAGGAACGGTTTGTCGGTTGCGCGGACCGGTTCGGGTATGTATTCATCCAAAGCTTTCACCAAATCCAATATCGGTTTGGCGGCTTCGTCGTCGGCTGATTTCGATTCTAAAGCTTTCAAGGCCGAACCCCTTATTATAGGAACTTCGTCGCCCGGGAATTGATATTTCTTCAAAAGTTCTCTCACTTCTGATTCGACGAGATCGACGAGTTCGGGATCATCGACCATGTCAACTTTATTCAAGAAAACTATTATTGCCGGCACGCCTACTTGCCTCGCGAGGAGAATGTGTTCTCTTGTTTGAGGCATCGGTCCATCGGCTGCTGAAACAACCAATATGGCTCCATCCATCTGGGCGGCGCCGGTTATCATGTTCTTGATGTAATCGGCGTGTCCCGGAGCATCGATGTGAGCATAGTGACGTTTTTCCGACTCATATTCGGAGTGGTGAAGCGCTATCGTAATGCCGCGAGCTTTTTCCTCCGGAGCATTGTCGATCTGATCAACTGCTTCTTCTTTTTTAGCCAGCCCCTTCATGTGGAGGACGTGCGTAATCGCCGCGGTCAAAGTGGTCTTCCCGTGGTCTACGTGTCCTATGGTTCCAACGTTAACGTGGGGCTTGCTTCTTACAAATTTTTCTTTTTCTGCCATTGTTTTTTATTTTTATTATTCGACCTAATTTTTTATTTTTACCTTAATATTGTAGAACAATTTTCCTCAATTTTCCAAATTTTGTCAATTATTCTATTTCTTTTTGCCTTCTATTATGGCTTGAGCCACGTTCTGAGGAACTTCTTCATAGTGCGAAAATTCCATATTGAACGAGCCTCTTCCTTGAGTCATCGACCGGAGCGATGTCGAATAGCCGAACATCTCGGAAAGTGGCACGTTGGCGTCTATAACCCTTATGGTGCCTCTCTCGCCCATAGACTTTATTTTTCCTCTCTTGGAGCTCAAGTCTCCCGTAACATCGCCTAAAAAGTCCGGCGGCACGATGACTTGAACTTTCATTATCGGTTCCAAAAGTATCAGCTTGGCTTTTTGACAAGCTTCTTGAAGGGCCATGGAAGCCGCTATTTTGAAAGCGAATTCCGAAGAGTCAACATCGTGATACGATCCGTCAAACAGAGTCACTTTCATATCTATCAGCTGATAGCCGGCCAGTATTCCTCTTCCTAAAGCCTCTCTGACTCCTTTTTCGACGGCCGGTATGAATTCCTGGGGGATCACTCCTCCTTTTATGGAGTCAACAAATTCGAATCCGGCTCCGCGTTCCAGAGTTTCCACTTTGAGCCAAACGTGTCCGTATTGTCCCCGGCCGCCAGATTGTCTTATGTATTTTCCTTCGGCTTCAGCTGAACCTTTCACGGTTTCTTTGTAAGCGACCTGCGGGCGTCCGACCGAAGCTTCAACTCCGAATTCCCTCTTCATTCGGTCGACTATTATTTCGAGATGTAGTTCGCCCATGCCGGCTATTATGGTTTCGCCTGTTTCTTCATCTCCGGAAACTCGGAAGGTCGGATCTTCTTCCGAAAGCCTCCTTAAAGCTATACCCATTTTTTCCTGATCGGCCTTCGTCTTGGGTTCTATCCTTACCGAGATAACCGGTTCCGGGAAAATTATTTTTTCGAGTATTATCGGATGCTCCGGATCGGTTAAGCTGTCTCCGGTTGTGGTGTTCTTAAGGCCCACTATAGCACCGAGATCTCCAGCATAAAGTTCTTCCACTTCTTCTCTGTGGTTGGCGTGCATTCGAACCATTCGGCCGATTCTTTCCTGCGAGTTCTTGGTTGAGTTTAATATGTAACTGCCTCTTTTTATCGTTCCCGAATAAACTCTGAAGTAAGTCAAAGATCCCACGAAAGGATCAGTGGCTATTTTGAAAGCCAATCCCGAAAAAGGTTCTTCGTCGCCGACATGTCTTTCTTCTTCGAGGCCGGTTTTAGGGTTTGTTCCTTTGACGGGAGGCATATCGAGCGGAGAAGGAAGATAATCGACGACGGCGTCCAAAACCAATTGAACTCCCTTGTTTTGCAAAGCCGATCCGCAAAAAACCGGAACCAGTCTGTTAGCTATGGTTTCTTTTCTCAAAATCTTCTTTAAAGATTCCACGCTCGGTTCTTTACCTTCCAGATATTCGGCCATCAAAACGTCGTCTTTCTCAACTATTTTTTCTATGAGTTCGTGCCTCTTTTTCTTGGCTTCTTCCAAGAGTTCCGCCGGTATTTCTTCTTCAATTATTTTTTCTCCGTGCTCGCCGTTGAATCTTACAGCTTTCATAGAAAGGAGATCTATCACACCCGAAAACTCCGATTCCAAGCCTATCGGTATTTGCATGGCGACCGCATTGGGTGTCAGGCGCTCTATTATTGAATTAAAACTAAAATCAAAGCTGGCCCCCATTCTGTCGAGTTTATTAATGAAACAGATTCTCGGCACATTATACTCATCGGCATAGTGCCAATTGGTTTCGGATTGGGGCTCAACTCCAGCCACTCCGTCGAAAACAACGACGGCGCCGTCCAAAACGCGGAGAGACCTCTTCACCTCCACCGTGAAATCTATGTGTCCCGGCGTATCGATGAGGTTCATCCGATACTCGTGAGATTTATCTCCTTTGGCGTATGTCGGAATCCAAAAACAAGTAGTGGCGGCGGAAGTTATGGTTATCCCCCTTTCTCTTTCTTGTTCCATCCAATCCATGACAGTATCGCCTTCATGCACTTCGCCTATTTTATGAGAAACTCCTGTATAAAAAAGGACGCGCTCTGAGGTGGTCGTTTTTCCGGCATCGATGTGAGCAATGATGCCTATATCCCTAACCTTTTCCAATGGGTATTGTCGTGGCATAAGTTTTAACCTCGGAGATAGCTTGCAAAGGCACGATTGGCTTCAGCCATTCTGTGAGTGTCCTGCTTTTTCTTTATAGCCGTCCCTTCGTTTTTAGCGGCGGCGATTATTTCTTCGGCCAGTTTTTCAGCCATTGATTTTCCTTTTTTGTTTCTGGCCGCTTCTATTATCCAATGAGTGGCCAAAAAGAATTTCCTTTCGCTTCTTACTTCTCTCGGAATCTGATAATTGGCTCCGCCTATCCTTTTTGAAGTTACTTCGAGAAGCGGCGTAGCGTTTTCGATAGCCCTGTCGAAAACCTTGAACGGATCTTCTTTGGCTATTTTTTCTATATGCTTCAACGAATCCGCAAATATTTTCTCGGCGGTCACTTTCTTGCCGTCCTTCATCAAATAGTTTATGAATCTTCCGATATCCACCCTTCCCTGGATGCTGTCGGCTTTGTGTTCTCTTTTTTTGAAATTTTTTCTTCTCATTTTACTATTGGGATTTTGCTTTCTTGGCGCCGTATTTGGAACGTTGCTGTTTTCTGGCTCCCACTCCTTGAGTATCGAGAACCCCTCTTATTATGTGATACCTGACGCCGGGCAGGTCTTTAACGCGGCCGCCGCGGACTACGACGACGGAGTGTTCTTGAAGATTGTGTCCTTCGCCCGGTATATAAGCCGTGACTTCCATGCCATTCGTAAGTCTCACCCTCGCCACTTTTCTCAAAGCCGAGTTAGGTTTCTTGGGGGTGGTGGTGAAAACCTTCAAACACACCCCTCTTTTGAAAGGTGACGAAGAATCGACCGGCTTGTTTTTTAAGTAGTTGAAATAAAATTCCAAAGCTGGAGCCTTAGATTTTTTCTTGGCAGTTGTTCTGCCCTTTTTTATCAATTGATTTACTGTAGGCATTTATTCCTTTGAAACGTAGTATTAAAAATAAACAATAACCCAATAAATGTCAACATTTTAGGCTAGTATATCGGAACACCGGTGAAAATTTTAAAGAGGAAAGATATGACCGGATCTATTACCGACAATCCGAAGAATATAAAGGCTATAAGAATTATCCATCCGTAGGGATTGTTTTCCGAAAGAAATCTTTTAACTTTATAAGCTCTGTCGGGTATGACAGCGGTTATGACTTTAGCCCCGTCGAGCGGCGGTATGGGAACCATATTGAATACGCCGAGGACTATGTTTATGAGGACTATTATGCCGGAAAGTTCGTTGAGATTATAAAATATTCCGCCTGTCTCCGCTGCCGTTATCCTGAAGACGATGCTGAAAATCAAAGCCAAAACCAGGTTGCTCAAGGGACCAGCCAAGGCTATTTTGGCCGCCCCCTTTTCTGGATCCTTGAGATTGTAAGGGTTGTAGGGTACCGGCTTAGCCCAGCCGAATATTATGCCGCCGGGTATCAAAGATAAAAGTATCGGAAGTATCACCGAACCGAATGGATCAAGATGCTTCAAAGGGTTGAGTGTTAGCCTTCCGGAAAGCCTGGCGGTCGGGTCGCCCAATTTGTCGGCAATGAAGCCGTGAGACACCTCGTGGATGACCGCTGAAAAAATCAAGACTATTATTCCAAAAATAGTTATCGCCATTACACAAATAATATAACATATTTAATCTGTTATAATGTACATATGACTAAGAATTTGAAAACAATTTATGTTCTTTTGGTCGTCTTGCTTCTCATATTCATCGGTGGTTTTTATCTTATTTTTCAGAAAATCAGCAATATGGAAAACGTCTTGGGAGAAAACGCCTCTCAAAACGGATCTTCCGGCACAACCACTCTGCCTCTTGCTGGGACAAGTACGGTTCTAAACGAGCCTTCTTCTTCCGTAACGGGCACCGAACCAGCTACGTCGTCTCCGTCGTCTCCTTTGACCGTCAATTCGAGTATTCTTTTCAACGCCACTTCAAGTTCTGACTTATCCCCTCAAACCAACCTGACTATTTTGATAAATAAAATGTCCGAAAGTCCGGACGGAAACATAGCCGTGAGCGTCAAAGTTTTTACCGATTCGGCCTCAAGTTACAGTGCTGTCGATATCGGAAGCTTGATTCAAATATTCAGTTCTTCGGGGTCCAATATTGAAGCTAATAATATTGTGGGGGCTTTCAAGGCAATGCCTCCTCAAGGTTCTGTAGATGGGATTCTTAATTTTTCGGTGACGCCGGGAACGCAAAGTGTCGTTTTCCAAGTAGGATCTCAGGATAACCCTTCATTCTACGAATTCGACTTTCCATCCGGCACTTACAAACAAGTTACGGTAGGTTAAGTATTTCAATCGCCGGAACAGGCAGGTTTTTAATTGACAGAATATTCACCTTTTGATAATCTACAAGCTATGCGTCAGTGTGCCGTTTGCGGAAAATCATATAAGATGGGCGGAACGCGGATAAAACTCCGCGGTAAGTTCAATCCGACCAACTGGACTAAAAAACAAGCCAATCTACAGTGGGCTCGTATTCCCGATGTGAAGAAAAGAGTGCTTGTTTGCACTAAATGTATCAAAACTTTAAACAAGAAAAAACCTAAGACCCTTCGGGCTGTAGTATAACGGCAGTATACACCCTTGGGGTGGGTGCGACCCGGGTTCAATTCCCGGCAGCCCGACAAGATAATACTCACGATATAAAACGAGCAAGGTCCCACAAAATTCGTGGGACCTCGTAAGAACTTTTTATGTCATCTACCTGCTATAGATGACGTCCTTCCTTTGTAGCATAACTCCTGTGTCTTTTTTTCTACCCAACCAAACTTTTTTCGGTACAAGCTGACCCTTCTTTTTAGTCAGCTTCAAGAAAACAACCTGATCTATTCTTGGTGAGACGGTTTTCTTGTCCTTAGGGACTCTCATTTCCTGTTCGGAAACTGTTCCACTTTTTTCATCTCTGATAAAAAACTTCACTGAGAAGTTTTTTCCGTTTGAGTGGGTAACTGTTGCTGCGATAGTATCTCTGACAAGACACATAGTACCTCCGGTATTTTTGTTTTGTTAATAATGCAGTTAATTAAATAAATAACCCTGTTAAAACAGGATTATTACTATACCACAATTATAAGGAATGTCCAAGGTTACCCCTAAGGATCAATACCCTTCCAGTTTCTTAGATTTATGGTGAGTTCTTATTTTTTCTAAGGCCTTGGCTTCTATTTGCCTTATACGCTCCCTTGTAACCCCGAATTCCTTTCCCACCTCTTCTAAAGTGTGAGGTATGTTATCGTCGAGGCCGAATCTCATGGCGAGTATTTTTTGTTCCCGGTCCGTTAGATCGGCTAATATTTCCTTTATTTGATCCTTAAGAAGAGCTTGGTTGGCCAACTCGTCAGGACTCAGGCTTTGTTCGTCTTTTATGAAATCTGACAGAGTCAAATCATCCTCGCTGTCGCCTATCGGCGCCTCGAGAGACATTACTTCCTGGGAAATCTTCTGTATGTAGTGTATTTTTTTGACGTCCATGCCCATCTCGGAAGCTATTTCTTCGGGTAGCGGCTCCCGCCCGAGCTCTTGCATGAGCTGCCTTTTGGCCTGGGTGTATTTTGTTATTGTTTCCACCATATGGACGGGAATTCTTATGGTTCTAGAATAATCCGCGAGGGCTCTTGTAACAGCCTGTCTTATCCACCAGGTGGCATAGGTGGAGAATTTAAATCCCTTGGTATAGTCGAATTTATCGACGGCTCTCGAGAGGCCTATGTTCCCTTCTTGAATCAAATCCAAAATGCTGAGCCTTTGACTCCTGTTGGCATATCTTTTAGCTATGGAAACGACGAGCCTTAAATTCGCTTGAATGAGTTTTTTTCTGGCCGATTCGTCGCCTTTTTCTATCCTTTTAGCCAGCTCTTTTTCTTCGGCCGATGTCAAAAGAGGTGTTTTGCCTATCTCCTTAAGATACATTTGAACCGCATCCGGCAGATCGTTTTCTATTTTAGTGGCTTCCTTAAGTTCGTCGGCTGAAACTTCTTCGAGGTTCAAACTTTTTATAACGGGCGCCGATTCTTTTATTTTTATGCCCTCTTTTTCTAGCCGGCCGTAGACTTGCTCCAAGAAAGGGAGATTTTTTTCTATTTCCGGGAAATAATTCAAAACCTCGGCATCGGTCAAAAATTCCCGGCCCCTGCCTCTTTTTACCAGTTCCTCCAAAGCTTCAGCGTATTCCGGAGAAACCGGAACCTGTTTTTCTGGTTTTTTGGCTAACTTTAGATTCTTTTTGCCGGTTTTTACCCTTGGTCCTTTTTTAACGGCCATTTTTTTTGAAACTGACTTATTCTTTTTAATTTTCTTTTTGGGAGTTTTTTTCATTTTGATAAATCGTTCAATTTTTTACTGATATCGGAAAATTGAGAAAGCAAGTTAGTTACTTTTTCCTCATCGTTGGAATTTTGAGCTTCGGTAAGAGCTTTCTTTATCGAGGACTTCGTTTTGTTCATCGATATCACTTTCAATTTTTTAAGAAGATCGTTAAACTCCTTCCTTATGGTTTTTTCATCCAAGCTGCTTGATACGTAGGAAGCTTCCAGTTCAACGAGTGCCGTGTCGTCGGACTCTTTGTCGCCGCGGATTATTTTAGCGAAATTATCCGGCAGAAGGTTTATTTCGTTTTTTAAGATATCAAGAAATTCTTTTTTTGTCAAAGAAATAGCCGTTAATTTCCTAGCCACTTCCTCTATTTTATCCGACTTATCGTTTTCGTCGATAAGGTCTTTTTCTTCATTTTTGAACGTTTCTTTATTTAAATCATTCAATTCTTCTCTTAAATCGTTTTCCGGAATACCTGATTCTCTGGAGGCTTCTTTTATCCAAATACCTTTTTCTACGGCGCTCCTCAAGGCTCTTATTTTCAACAAAATATGTCTCATTATCCTTTTTTTGGAAGCTATGCCGCCTTCTTTGTACGAGCGCGACCCGAAATAAAGATCCATGAGATAAGAAAGGGCCGGTTTCGACCAGCTTAAGGCCGTTTTTATGAATTCGGGATTGTCCCGACAAGCGTCGGCCGGATCCTTGAATTTACCCAAATCCAAAACCTTGACGTTAAAATCGAATTTATGGAAATGATCCAAACTTCTCTCAAGAGCCTTTATGCCGGCCTTGTCCTTGTCAAAACTTACGGTTACGGTATCCGCGAATCTTCTTAATCTCGAAAGGTGGTCTTCAGTCAGTCCGGTTCCCGATACGGCCACCATATTTTTCACGCCGGCTTGCCACATCATGAGAAAATCCATTTGACCCTCGACTATTATGACCGAATTTTTATCGCTTACATATTGTTTTGATTTATCAAAACCGTAGAGCACTTTCGATTTATTAAATATCACCGTTTCCGGCGAGTTGAGGTATTTGGGAGATCCTTCGGGGTCTTTACCGGAAGAATCAGGCATGATTCTTCCGGTAAAAGCGACTACTTTACCGACTTGATTCGAAATGGGGAATATTATTCTTTCTTGAAACTTGTCTTTGTAAAGCCCCCTTGTATTTCTTTGTGCTAAGCCGGCTCTCGCAATATCCCTTATATCATGACCGTTTTTTATAAGAAATTTCACAAGTTCCTCTCCGTAAGGAGCGAAACCTAAGTTGAATTCCTCTATGATTTCCGGCTTAAGCCCTCTTTCTTTTAAATAAGCCAGAGCTCTTTCGTTCAGAGAAAGATTTTTTTTATAAAACCTTACGGCTTCCTCGTTTAAATCATAAAGCACGCCGAATTCTCTCTGTTCCGAAGGATTGAGAGTTCTTATTTGAATGCCGGCTTTTTCAGCCAGAAATTTCAAAGCTTCCGGGAATTCCAAATGCTCGTAAAGCATAGCGAACTTTATTACGTCTCCTCCGAGTCCGCACCCGAAGCAGTGCCATATTTTTCTTTCCGGAGAAACAAAAAAGGAAGGAGTTTTTTCCTGATGAAAAGGACAAATAGCCTTAAAATTTCTGCCGGTTGGCGTGAGTGTCAAATACGACTTTAGAAAATCGACCAGATCGACTTTCTCTTTTATTAAATCTACGTCTTTCGCCATTACAAGTATTTTAAACCCCGCTTTCCGCCTTTGCAAAAACATCAATATAAAGAGAAAACCGCAGGAGTTTTTCTGCCTGCGGTTTTCAATTGTTTAATTGACTTCGTATATGGCGTCGAAGTCGATGAAAAATTTTCTTATTTTTATTCCCGGCGCCAATTCTTTAAGTTTCCTTTCACCTTCATCGAGTTTCTCGATGTAAAAATTGGCATCTATTACACCTCCGAAGTCACCGCAATTATTATGGGCGGTAAGAATTATGGTCGGCGATTTGTGAAGCTTTACTGATTTACCTACTTCTTCCAATACAAACTTTATACTTCCTTCGTCTCCGGAAGTAAGTCTTGAAAGTCCTCCCGAGGCGATAGAGACGAAATCGAAACCGAGTTTCAAGTAGTTTTCCAGGAAATCAAGACCATTTTTTCTTAATCTTTTATCAAAACACCACATTACGACTCCGTCCTCGGCAACATAATGCCCCTCCTTAAAATCGAACTGGGAAATTTTATTCAACTTCTGTTCCATAGTTTTATTCCTTTTTATTTTTTATTGGTTATTTTTAAAAGCAACTTTTTTCTAAAATACCAGAAAATCGGCGTTTAGTCAATGAGAATCGTTAAAAAAGTTTTTTCTTTTATTTTTTTAACCTCAAGGAAACCTGACTTAACTTCGAAAAATTTTTCTTCGCTGTTGGAATCAATAATTTTCAAAATACCGGGTTTCAGAGAAGTTATAAGCGATCGGTGACCCGGTAAGACTGTTATTTCTCCAGCTTTGGTTTCCGCGGTTAGGCTTTCGGCTGTAGACTCGAAAAGTATTCCTCTTAAAGAATCTATTTTAACGTTCATCATTGAGATATTTCGTCTATCGTACCCTTGAGATAGAATTTTTCTTCCGGTATGCCGTCATGCTTACCTTCTATTATTTCCTTGAATCCCCTTATGGTCTCCTTCAAGGGCACGTATTTACCTGGGCGTCCGGTGAAAGTTTCAGCTACGAAGAAAGGTTGAGAAAGGAACCTCTGGATTCTTCTGGCTCTTTCAACCAGCCGCTTGTCGTCATCTGAAAGCTCTTCTATACCGAGAATGGCTATTATATCTTGGAGTTCTTTGTATCTTTGAAGAATCCTTTGAACTTCATGAGCTACTTCATAATGCTCTTCCCCGACTGTTTTAGGAGTCAAAGCAGTGGAATTGGAAGCCAAAGGATCGACGGCTGGATAAATTCCTATTTCGGTCAAAGCCCTCGAAAGAACTATGGTTGAATCAAGGTGACTGAAAGTCGTCGCCGGAGCCGGATCGGTTATATCGTCGGCCGGGACATAAATGGCCTGAACGGAAGTTATGGAACCTTTATCGGTGGAAGCTATTCTTTCCTCAAGCCGTCCCATTTCTTCGGCTAAGGTAGGTTGGTAGCCGACAGCCGAAGGCAATCTTCCGAGAAGAGTCGAAACCTCAAGGCCGGCTTGTGAAAATCTGAAGATATTGTCTATAAAAAGAAGTACATCTTTTTTTTCTTCGTCTCTGAAATATTCAGCCATAGTGAGAGCGGAGAGAGCAACCCTCAGACGGCTGCCGGGAACTTCGTTCATTTGGCCGAAAACCAAAGCTGTTTTTTCTATGACGCCGGACTCTTTCATCTCGTTGTAAAGATCGTTGCCTTCGCGGGTTCTCTCTCCAACGCCGGCAAAAACGGAAGCGCCGCCGGAAACTTCAGCCACATTTCTTATAAGTTCCTGAAGCAATACGGTTTTACCGACACCGGCTCCTCCGAAAAGACCAACCTTGCCCCCTTTTATTATGGGGGCTATGAGATCGATTACTTTTATTCCTGTTTCAAAAACTTCTATATCGGTTGATCTTGAAACCAATGGCGGCGCCTCCCGGTGTATCGGCCAATATTTTTCGAATTTCTTATTTTCACCGCTAAGTTTTTCTCCTAAAACGTTGAAGATGTTTCCTAATACATCTTTACCGACCGGAACTTTTATGGGCTCGCCGGTATCGGCGACTTTATCGCCGCGTTTCAAACCGTCCGTCGACCCCAAAGATATAGCTCTTACTTTTCCGGGTTCCAAATGTTTAGCTACTTCCAGTGTAATGGAATTCTCTCCACTTTCCCCCTTGACCATAAGGGCGTTCAGCAAATTCGGCATATTTTTCTCATCGAATTCCACATCGACGACCGGTCCTATTATTTGAATTATTTTCCCTTCGTTCATATGTTTGGTTTATATTTGAAAACTAGATGTTTTGAGTGATGGCGGCGACTGTTCCTGTTAGTTCTCCGAGTTCTCTTGTTATCATTTCCTGTCTCGACTTGTTGTATTCCAAAGTTAGCTCGTTAGTCAAATCTTCAGCATTATCCGAAGCATTCTTCATTGTCATTCTTCTCGAAGAATGCTCCGAAGCGTTAGCTTCGAGCATCAAGTGGTAAATCTCTATTTTAAGCAAATGGGGCAAAAAATCCTCGATAATTTCCTCGGCGTTCGGTTCCATTATATAATCCAGCGGTTCCTCGGCTCTCCTTTCTTCCATGTTCTTTCTCAACTCGGAATATCTTCCGGTTTTGGGTATTACATCCTCGATTGTTTTTCTTATTTTTTCGGTATCAAACGGCAGTATTTGTCTTTCCACTACTTCCTGCGAGAGAGCGGAAGTAAAATTGGTTGAAAAGGAGATTATCCTGTCCCATTCGTTTCTCCGGTAACCTTTTTCTAAAAAATCGGAAAGCTCTATTATTTTTTCCAAAGCCACTACGTCACTGTAATTAGAAAAAGATTTCACCGGCTCAAAGCCGATTTTTTTAACGTAATCCGTCCCCTTTTGACCGACCGTTATGAAGATTAAAGAGTTTCCAATGTCGGCGGAATCGTTTGATTTGATGAATTTATCCAACCTTTTCAGGACGCTCCCGTTGAACGATCCCACGAGACCTTTATCGGAGGTGACTAAAAGTACGGCTGTTTTTTTGACGCGTCTCTCGAAAAGATGCTTATGATTGCCCGCCGAAGAAAGGCTGTTTATCAGGTTGCCCAATATTTCCAAGGCGTCGAAAGCGTAAAACCTCGATGCTAAAGCTACTTCCTGAGCTTTTCTCATTTTAGTTGCCGCCACAAGCTCCATGGCCGAAGTTATCTGGTTGATACTTTTAACTCCGTTTATTCTTTTTTTGAGATAGTTTAAAGATGCCATGAATCTAATGATTTTTTGAGTAATTCTTCTGTTTGACCGTCAAGATCTCCGGTCGATGATATTTTTTCGAGTATTTCGGGATGTATTTCCCGGAAGTATTTGGACAAATCGTTCATACTTTTCCTTACCTCTTCTTTTTTTAGGTCGTCAAAATAGCCGTTTATTGATGCGTAAATCAAAACCACTTCTTCTTCGAAAGGTACCGGCTTTAAATCGTCCTGCTTCAAAACTTCGGTGAGTATTTCCCCGCGCTTTATTCTTTTTTTGGTGGCTTCATCAACTTCCGAAGCAAACTGAACGAAGGCTTGAAGTTCCCTGAATTGAGCAAGCTCCAATCTTAAACGTCCGGCTACTTTCTTCATGGCCTTGGTTTGAGCCGAAGAGCCGACTCTGGAGACTGAAAGGCCCGCGTTTATGGCCGGTTTAACGCCCTGATAAAAAAGATCGGATTCCAGATATATCTGCCCGTCGGTTATGGAAATTACGTTGGTAGGAATGTAAGCCGAAATATCGCCGAGCTGAGTTTCTATTATCGGCAAGGCCGTGAGAGATCCACTGCCTTTTTCCTTGCTTAATTTGGCGGCTCTTTCCAGAAGACGCGAATGTAGATAAAAAACGTCTCCGGGGTAAGCTTCTCTTCCAGGCGGCCGGCGGAGAAGCAAAGATATCTGCCTGTAACCCCAAGCATGTTTGGATAAATCGTCGTAGACGACAAGGGCGTCTTCACCTTTATCCATAAAATATTCTCCTATAGCACAGCCGGCGTAAGGAGCTAGATACCAAAAAGCAGCCGGGCTGGAAGCTCCAGCCGTAACCACTATAGAATACTTTAAAGCTCCGTTTTCTTCGAGAGTTTTTATGAGCTTGGCCACCTTGGATTCTTTTTGACCTATAGCCACGTAAATGCAAACGGGAGGTTTACGACCCTTATCCTGCCCTTGATTTATTATGGCATCAAGCGCTATGGCCGTTTTGCCGGTTTGCCTGTCGCCTATTATGAGTTCTCTTTGGCCACGACCTATCGGTATCATGGCATCGATGGCTTTTATTCCCGTGTGGAGCGGGGTTTTGACCGATTCCCTGTCGACGACCGATGGAGCTTTTCTTTCTAGAAAATATCTTTCTGGTTTTTTGTTTTTAAAAATTTCTCCGCGGCCGTCAAGAGGTTTTCCCAAAGGATCCACCACCCGGCCGAGCATTTCCTCTCCAACTTCTATTGAAAGTATTTGACCGGTTCTTTTAACCTTGTCGCCGCTTTTTATGCCCGAATCGTTTCCTAAAATCAAAGCACCTATGGCTTCTTCTTCCAAGTTGAGAGCCAAGGCAGGCACTTCTCCTTTTTCCGTTTCAATCAAGACTATTTCTTGGCTTTTAACGTTTTCCAATCCGGAAATCCTGCTCACGCCGTCGCCTATTTCAATCACACGGCCTATGTCCTGCCATTCGGCACGATTTTCGTATTCGCCCAAGGCCTTTTTAAGTTTTTCTATTATTTCATAACTCATTTTTGTTTTTATTTATCGAACAAATCCCCGAGGATTTTTTTAAACGACAAATCCAGTTCTTTGGAATCATCAACAACCATCCTTATGCCGGCCAAAAGTTTTTCATCTATTGAATTTTCAACATCGTATTTCCCGTCTCCGAATTTTTTCAGGACTTCAACATACAGTTTGTCGGGTATCATTCTCGCCGTCTGAAGAAGAAGGTGATGCTTGCCGTTTGACTCTCTCTCATACTTTTCCGCAAACTTGATTATTTCTTCTTTGCTTCCTATATCCCCGTTCTTCGAGACGAGCTTGGCAAGCTTTTCGGTTATTTCCTTTATTTCTTCCGGACTTTTGTTTTTGGTGAGTTCGGAAAAAACTTTGGCGTACATTTTAGGAGGTATTTTCATTTTATTCCGTTGTTCTGTCAGCTAGACTCTTAAGCAGGGCTTCGTCGACAGCCGAAGGATTGACTTTAACCGCTTTAACAAGGACATCCTTGGCTAAAGAAGCTATTTCTTTTTCAGCTTCCCTTACCGATTTTTCTTTCATTTCTGAAATTTCTTCATCGGCTTTCAATTTCATTTCTTTATTCTTTTCTTCCGCTTCCTTAAGAATCCTTGCTCCTTCGGCTTCGGCCCTTTCTTTGACGGAAGACAAAAGGCCGGCAGCTTTTTCTTCGGCCCTCTTAAGGGTTTCCTTTTCCAAAAGATTCACCTCCGACAATCGCCGCGAGGCCTCTTCTTCCTTTTCCAGGCTTTCTTTTATTTTTTTTCTTCTTTCGGAGATACTTTTGACCAGAGGTTTGTAAACCAAGAAAGTTATCACGCTGAATATGACCGCAAAGTTAATCACCTGGCTCAAGAGAACCTTCCAGTCTATGCCGAAATTTTCTATTAAAGATTGCATGAAACTTTACGTAAATTTGACTATGAGCGCTATGACGAGCGCGTAAATCGCCAAAGCTTCCGCGAAAGCAATGGCCAAAATCATGGCCGTTTGTATCTTCGGAGCGGCTTCCGGATTTCTACCTATCGCTTCTGTTGAACTTGAACCTATTTTTCCTATAGCTATGGCCGGCGCTATGACGCCTATCGCTATCGTGAGAGCCGTGGCTATTATTTTTATGCTTGCTAAATCCATGTTTGTTTTATTTTTATTTTTGTTGTTTTCCGACCTTTCAATGCTCCTCATGCATAGCCGTAGCTGTTGCTATGAATACAAGAGTGAGCATGGCGAAAATGAAAGCTTGGATAAATCCGACAAAAAATTCCATGGTCATGAAAGGCATCGGTACCAAATAAGGCACCAGAGCCCCCACGATTATGAGAAGCACCTCTCCCGCAAATACATTACCAAACAACCTGAAAGAAAATGAAATGACTTTGGCGAATTCGGAAATCAACTCGAGGATTCCCACGAAAAATTTTATGGGATCTTTAAAATTAAAGAATTTCTTTATATGCAACTTAAGTCCCATTGATTTCACGGCTATTATGTTTGTTCCCAAGACGGACACAAGAGCCAGAGCCAGGGTAAAATTGAGATCGCTCGCCGGAGAACGCAGAAACGGAATAATCGGCTTCCCTGGTTCCCTGAGGCCTATCGAACTCAAGCCGGGCAAAAGACCAAGCCAGTTCGATACCACAACAAAAAAGAAAATCGACGAAACCAAAGGAAAATATTTTTCAGCCAATGATCTTTCCCCCAGAACGCTTTCCATTAAATCTAGGATGCCTTCAACAAGCCATTCAAAGAAAACCTGGAATTTACCCGGAAGAAGTTTTATTTTTTTCCGGGATGCAAAACCGACAATTAAAAATATCAAAACAACCAAAAAACTCAAAAGCAACGTATTGGTCATCTGAAACCCCCCTACGTTGAAAATCGGTTCAGCTTTTAAAGAAATTGCGTCTCCTATGTTCATTTCAGAAAATGACAGAAAAAAACAAGTGTGCTTTCACTTCGAGCACAAGCATCTGGAAAGATGCCGTAAATATTCTATCCGATACAGGATTTTAATCAAGTCCCACTTTTTTATATTTGTATTTTGGAGAAAAGATAGCTCCCCAAAGCAACCAAAGCCCCGGTTATAATGAGGAGAACCGTAAAATCCGTGGCAAAACCGAAATTAGCCGCACCGGTCAAAGCATGCCTTAGACCGTCCACGCCATAAGAAAGCGGATCTATTTTAACCACGAGAGCTATACCCGACGGTAAACCTTCCGTCGGAAAAAGCGCACCAGAAAGAAAGAAAAGCGGCATAACAACGAAGTTCATTATAAGCTGGAACCCTTGCATATCGTCGAGTTGGGAGGCTATGGCCGTTCCGAGAGCCGTGAAAAGCACCGCTATAAGGAACATAAAAACCAGGGCCAACATGAAGGTGCCGACTGTCAGATATTCCGGACGAAATCCGACCAAAAAAGCCAGAATGAAAACTATCACACCCTGCATGATAGCCACGGTCGCTCCTCCAAGTGTCCTCCCGATCATTATTTTCAAACGGGAAACCGGGGCAACCAAGGTTTCTTTAAGAAAGCCGAATTGCCTGTCCCATATTATTTCCACTCCGGAAAAAAGAGCCGTAAAAAGTATTCCCATGGCGATTATTCCGGGAGCCAAGAAATCCAAATAATTTCCTCCGCCGGCTCTTTGAAAAACCGGTCCGAGTCCGAAACCGAGAGCTACCAAGAAAAGCAGCGGCTGACCCAAAGAACCTATTATTCTGGCCTTGGAACGCAAATATCTTTTAAGCTGTCTTAACCAAATAATGTATATGGCATTCATAATTTTATTTAATTTTATCTTCTACCCCAAGCCCGACTGTGATTTCTCATATTATCGACACTTGAAGCATTTTCTTCCCTCAAACCGTGACCGGTCAAACTGAGAAAGGCGTCTTCTAAAGAAGATGCATTTGTTTTCGCCTTGAGTTCTTCCGGAGTGCCCTCGGCTACTATTTGACCATGGTCTATAACGTCTACTCTTTGTGCTACTTTATCGGCTTCCTCCATGTAATGAGTGGTAAAAAATACTGTTATACCTTCTTCCTTGTTGAGATTTTGTATATAACTCCAAATGTGATTTCTTGTTTGAGGATCAAGTCCCTGAGTCGGTTCGTCCAAAAAGAGTATTTTAGGGTGATGAAGAAGACCTCTCGCTATTTCGAGTCTTCTTTTCATTCCGCCGGAAAAGTTTTTGACCAAATCATTGCGCCTGTCCCATAATTCGACGAATTTTAAAAGTTGCTCAGCTCTTTCCCGGCCGACTTCTCTCGGTACGCCGTATAAAACTCCGTGAAATTCTATGTTTTCATAGGCCGTGAGTTCGTCGTCCAGGCTCGGATCCTGAAAAACTATGCCGAAAGATTTCCTGGCTCCCAAGGCATCGTGAGAAGGATTTTTGCCGTCGAGAAGTATCTCACCGAAAGTGGGATTTAATATGGTCGTCAGCATTTTTATTGTGGTCGATTTGCCGGCTCCGTTGGGACCCAAAAAAGCGAATATCTCCCCTTTCTTTACAGAAAAGGAAATATCATCGACTGCTTTGAAATCGTCAAATTTTTTTATGAGATTTTTTACTTCTATTATGTTCATATTGGAAATATTAATAATTTTTAGTGAAGCTGGAAAAGGAATCCATCAACTTTGTCGTTATCTTCCCTGGTTTTCCCTCACCTATTTTACGACCGTCTATTTCAACTATCGGTACGATATCCTTGTTGGTGGCTGTGAGAATGACTTCATCAGCCGAGAAAAGTTCTTTCTCGGAAATTTCTTTTTCAACAACTTCAAATCCGGCTTTTTCGGCTAATTTTATCGTCAAATCTCTGGTTATTCCGAAAAGCACACCTTCCTTGGGAGTCTTTATCTTGCCTTTTTTGACCACAAAGACATTGCTCGTCGAAAACTCAAAAACTTTTCCGTCTTTAATGTAAAGTATTTCCAGAGCGCCGGCTTTTTTCTTTTTTTCCTGATTTTTTATGGCCTCAACATAGTTGGTTATTTTAGCCCGGGGATTTGATCTTTTAAAATCGAGAGTTATTGCCTTGGCTCCTTTTTCGAATAAAACCGGCGGCAATGGTTTAAATTTTTCAATCAGTACGATCACCGTTTCTTTGCCCACTGAAAAAGCATCGGGGCTGAGTCCGCCGGTTATCATGGTTCTTATGCCCGATTCCTTGAAATTGTTCAACTTAAGAAGTTTGTTCACTATCTTTTTGTATTTTTCTTCGTCGAACGGCACTTTGAGATTTAGAAGCTCGGCTGAACGTTTGAGCCGGGAAAAATGCTCGGGCAACAAAAACGGTTTGCCGTTCTTAGTGCACATCACATCGAAAACTCCGTAACCTCGCGAAAACCCGATATCATAAGGATTTATTTTTATTTGACTCAAAGGAACCGTCTTACCGTTGAAATATGAATATTGTTTTGGCATCGAAATACATTTTATCATTTAGTCCCGACGAAACACAACAGGAATTTGATAAACTTCTTTTATTTTACTAAACTAATTTTGACCCTGAAGGAGGGGTCGCATAGTGGTCTAGTGCGCGCGCTTGGAAAGCGCGTATACCGCAAGGTATCGCGAGTTCGAATCTCGCCCCCTCCGCCAAATTTAAAAAGATGAAAGCCATATTACTAACCGGCGGCGAAGGATTGAGAATGAGGCCTCTCACGGAAAATAAGCCCAAGCCCCTTCTTGAAATAAACGGCCGGCCGCTTATAAGCCATATAGCGGAAAAAATGCCGGATAAAGTGACGGAATTCGTAATAATCGTCGGCTATTTGGGAGAGCAAGTGAGAAAATACTGCGGCCGGGAATTTTTTGGCCGGCCGGTCACCTACACGGAACAAAGAGAAATGAAAGGGACTTTTCACGCCCTCGAAACCTGCCGGAATCTCTTGAAACGAGACGAAACCTTCATGATCTTCTACGGAGACGACCTTATAGATAAAAAAACGGCCAAGGAGCTGTCCAACGAAAACCTAGCCGTGGCCGTTTCCCTGTCGGAACACCCGGAAAGATTCGGCGTCGTTGAAAAAAACGCCGACAATACTGTCAAAAGAATAGTGGAAAAACCCGATAAATTCATTTCTGATCTGGTTTTATCTAACGGCCTGACTTTAAACGGAAAGATATTCGATTATAAACCTGAACCCAAGAACGGTGGCCAATATTATCTTTCGGAAGCAATTTCAAAAATGGTTCTTGATGGCTATAAATTCAAAATAATAGAAGCTTCTTTTTGGATACCTCTCGCGACTCCAGAAGATTTGAAGAATGTTGAAAAAATGATTGCCTAAAATATGACCCTGAAAGTTTTAACTTTAAATATTTGGGACCTTCCTTTTTGGTTCGTCAAGGATAGAAAAAAGAGAATAAAAAATCTTCCGGAGTATTTAAAAAAGTCGGGAGCCGATATAATCTGCCTTCAGGAATCTTTCGACGTTGAGAACAGATCATTCCTCAAGGAACAGCTGAGGGGCTCTTATATGATGGCCGGCGATGTCATAGAAACCCGCCGAATTTTATTTATAAAACTTTTCGACATGACCGGCGGACTCGTGGTATTTTCAAAATTTCCGATAACGAGCTCCAGATTTGTGCCTTACAGTCGTTTTTTGAATTCCGCCATATCGGAAACGCTGGGCCGAAAAGGATTTCTGGAAGTGATAGTGGAAACCCCAATCGGCGATGTAAAGATAGTCAATACTCATATGCATCAAGAAACCCATTTCTTCAGCCAAAAAATAAGATTCAAGCAAACTGAGAAAATGGTAATGAAAACCAATAATTACGATAAACCGATAATTTTAGCCGGTGACTTCAATGAAAATTACCTTATGAAAGAATATGAGTTCGCGGAGCTTTTTAGGACCACCGGATTTTCCGACCCTTCGAAATTTAAAGAAGGAGAGCCGATCTCACCGACTTACCGCCCTGAAAACGCTTACGTCGATAATTTTTTAAGCAGGATTCATTCACCCAAAAGATACGATTATATCCTGGTTAAAAACCTAGATAAGGCCGGATTAAAAGTCACAGAATACAAACCGGAATACCTGACGCCGCCGATTTCTGATCACGATCCCCTTTTTCTCACTCTTTCAACTTAGCGGCGTGATTTCTTTTTAGTCTTTTATAAAGATGCCACAGACCCAAAAGGAGCGTGGTGACCATGATTATACTCACGAAAATACTTATTATTTGCGAAAAATTTTCCCAATAGCTTCCAGCTAAATTGCCTATCAAAAGTATCCCCAAAAAATAGATCAAATTTCCCAAAAAATCGTAAATAAAAAACAACTTAAGAGGAACCCTGACGGCACCAGATAAGAAATTAGCCGCCGGTCCCAGACCTCCGGCAAAACGCGTTATGAATATGGTGGATCTGACGTGTATGTTCAATTCCTCCTTCATTCTTTCAAAGAAACGGGACCTGTCCAATTTGAATTTGTGTATCACTCCATAGCCGTACTTGTGGGTTATAAAATAACCGACAAGGTCCCCCAAAACGTTGGCCACCTGGGAGATTATAAGAGTGGCTGCAAAATTGAAATAACCTTGATTCACGAAAGCTCCGACAGCAAACATAAGTTCGGTAACCGGCAAAGGTAAAATTATGGCCGCCGAAAAAACTATCAAAAACAAGGCGATATATTTATAAAGAAGTATATAGGAAAGTAAAAAAGTCAGGACAGGCTCCATTTATTTTTGATTTGTCAGATAATTGCCAACCGAATCTTGGACGCTCTTTAAAAAATCGCCGGGATTCAACCCGTGAACCACGGCATACCTTTCTATCAATTCTTTCGGATATTTTTCGTCGGATATATTCAAACTCGATTTTAAATAACTTGTCGGCAGAGAAAATATTCTATTGACATAGTCGAACGTCATCCAGCCCTGGATTGAATCAGCGTTCAGAACAGTGCGGCGAGCCATATAATTTACCGGCACTTCTTTTCTTAAATGGTTGAATTGTCTAATGAATGAAATGCAAAGAACGAGAAGCACTATAAGAAGTAGTAAAAGGATAAGTTCCAAATACTTGCCTATCTTTTCTTTCATAAGCTCATTTCTCTTAAAACTTTTATTCTTTCCTCTATAGGAGGATGGGTCATGAACAAACGGACAAAGAAAGGGGTTTTCTTTTCATCGCCCCTATCGGCCTTGAATGGGTTAGTAAAATAAAGATGAGCCGTGGCCGAACTCGCTCCTTGTGTTTTGAAAGGGTTGTTTTCTATTTTTTCCAAGGCACTCGCCAACCCTTCGGGATATCTCGTAAGAAGGGCTCCGGAAGCATCGGCCAAAGATTCTCTTTTTCTTGATATAGCAAATTGAATGAGGGTGGCGGCTATAGGAGCGAGTATGGCACCCACTATACCCAAAAAAAACATGATGTTATTGTTGCCCTCGTTATCATTTCTTCTATTGCCGCCCCAAAAGCTCATTCTAAGAAACCAATCTGCCATTATGGATATCACACCCACAAGGACGACGACAACCGTCGAAACCAGTATATCGCGGTTGCCGATATGTGAAATTTCATGAGCTATCACGCCTTCAAGCTCGTCTTTGTTCATTATTTCGAGCAATCCTTCAGTCACGGCAACCGAAGCGTGGTTTTTGTCCCGGCCGGTAGCAAAGGCATTGGGAGCGGCAACCGGAACTATATAGAGCTTAGGCATGGGCAATCCGGAAGCTATGGAAAGATTTTCTACTATCCTCCAGAGTTCAGGATTGTCTTTTTTTTGGATTTCTTTCGCTCCGGTAGAAGCCAAAACTATTTTATCGGAATACCAATAACCGACTATGTTCAAAAAGAAACTCAATAAAACAGCCAATATCAGAATACCCGGAGAGTTATAAACTTGGCTGAAGAGAAAGCCCAAGGCTATTATCAAGACAAAAACTCCCGTCATTAAAATCCACGTCTTTCTCGTGTTTGTCGAAGCTTGAGTATAAAGAGTAGCCATTAAAATTTCACTTGAACGGGTTCCTTTTCTGATGGATTATCAACATCAAAAAGTTCTCCTTTGGTGAAATGAAAAATACCAGCAATTAAATTAGTCGGAAAAACTTCCACGGCGATATTGAAATCCCTGACGTTGGCATTATAAAAACGGCGGGCCGCTTGGATCTTATCCTCCGTATCGGTCAATTCATCCTGAAGTTTTTCGAAATTTTCATTGGCCTTGAGAGCCGGATAATTTTCAGCTACGGCAAAAAGAGATTTCAGCGTTCCAGAGAGAGTATCGTTGGCCTCCAATTTGGCTTTGGGATCCACGGCACCCATGGCTACCGATCTGGCTTTTACGACATCTTCAAAAACGGTTTTTTCGTGAGCGGCGTAGCCCTTAACCGTTTCAACTAAATTGGGTATAAGATCATATCTTCTTTTCAGCTGAACCTCTATATCTGACCAGGCTTCCGCCATTCTGTTTTTCTTTCTGACCAAGCCGTTGAAAGCGAATATCAGCCATAGGATTACCACCGCGAGAACTATTATTGGTATCATCATAATTGTTTGATTATATCAGTTTATTTCTTTTTCTTCAATTCATTTATTAAAAATTCTTCCTTCTTTTTTATTTGTTCTTCAGTTCCCCTCCTCGCTATTTTGTAGTCATTCATATCAACCAATATAAATTCGGAGATTAATGGCAGTTTTTCTTTAAGGACCCTCCATTTTTCCTGCTCTATTTTCCGATAATCGGGGTGGCCTTGAGAAATGGTGCGAAGTTCAGATTCCCAGAACATTTGCCTCAAGTTCTGCCACTCAAAAAATCTTATTCTATAAGCCAAAGGTACAGTATATTGCGCCAAGCCAGGATCGACTTTCTCCATTCGGAAGAACAACTCACGAGCTTTTTCCAGGGCTTCTGAAAATTCTCCTTCAAGACCGGCTTCTTTTATTTCTTCCGGCATGTCGTATCCGTGATGGGCCGAAAAAAGTTGTCTTTCTTGGGTCATCATTCTGTGACGATGTAAATCACGGTAAGCTCCTATATTCATGGTTATTTCAAACCTAAGATATGAATTTTCGAAAGCTCTACCGACTTTTTGCCACCTTTCGCTCCTGCCGGAAAGATAAGAAGAAATTATTTTCTTTTTACCGGTTTCGTCGAGTGAAGAGGCGGTTTTTAAAAGATTCTCCCAGGATTCATGAGTGTGCTCAAAAAGTATGCCGGCTATGACCTTGTTTACTGCATCTTTATCGTACTCTACAAGCTTTACGGAAGGTTGGCCGGAAATCGTTTTTTCTTGGGATAAATTTTCTTCTTTAATATATTTTCTAACGGAATTGTGCCGTCCGCTCAAATAAGCTTGGTACTTTTGGGCAGGCTCATCATTAACCCTCAAGAGAAGAGAAGGAATTTCTTCGTCCAATTCCTTTTTAAGCGCTCCCGATATCCACCTCAGTTCTGAAAGATGGTGTTTAGCAGTCCTGTTTATCAAATACTCCAAAGCTTGGGCGTTCCCCCTCATGGCAAGCTGCCCCAAAGTAGCCATAGGTAAAAGCCCTCGGAGTGTATCAAAAGCCTTTTTTTCCAGTATTGATTCTTTTTCCTCGTAGTTCTTTTTGAGCCAATCGAGAAGCGGTGGCATGAGACGAATATAAGTATCAAAAAGATGGTCGAGGGTTCTTTCATATTCTTCGAAAAAACCCGTTCTTCTCAAGTCATCTTCTGGGACATGATAAAGATAATGCCCGTTGACCTTATTGCCAAAGTTGACGTAGCGGGTCGATTTTTCTATCGGTTCCAATCCGATTCTCTGATCTTCTATAAATTTCATGGCCACCTGGGATATTCCCCAGAAAACCACGTGAGTACCGGTCATTTGAGCTATTGAGTCGTCGCCATACTGCGAAAGCCATTTGGCGTAAAAGGCCTGAGCCCGCTGATTATTCAAGATTTTCTTGAATCCGTGTTCATGAAAAAACTTGACGGTATTTTCAAGTTCTTCGGATAGAACTTTATCTTCACCGTTTATTATCGGGTAAATATATTCCTTAAGAAAAACTTCAAGAAGAGATCCCGAGGCGCGGCTCGCACGAGAACAAAGAGCACCGGCTATTTCCGGAGGCAGATTTCTCAAAACAGAAATCAATCCATCGGGATTAGTGACGAAAGGTTCGAGATAATATTTATCTTTCTCGGACCAGTTATAAGGGGTTTCCATAATACCTATATGATAACTCCTTTAATAGTCTCCTCCCATATCCCCGAGGCCCGGGTTCGTATTTTCTTTCTTTTCAGGTATATCGGTTATGGCGGCGCCTATTGTCAAATAGTTGGCGGCCACGGAAACGGCATTCATAAAAGCGGTCTTTGTAACCTTCAAAGGATCCAAAACTCCAGCTTCCTTCAAATCCTCTATCTTGTTCGTGAAGGCATTAAATCCGTTCCAACTTTTTCCTTTCTGCCAATTTTCTTTCAATTTAGCCGTCACGCTCGAAACATTTTCTCCGCTGTTTTCTATTATGGCGGTTATTGGGGAATTAAGCGCCCTGGAAAGTATGGTATGAACAGCCGCCGATATTGAACCGTTTTCGTCCTTATCCGGATTTATGGAAGGTATGGCATTGAAAAGAGCCACACCTCCGCCCGGTATTATTCCTTCTTCCATTGCCGCCCTCGTAGCCCCCACGGCATCTTCCACTCTTTGCTTTAATTCTTTCTGAGCCGATTCGGTCGGAGCACCGACTTTTATGACGGCCACTCCTCCGGAAAGCTTGCCGAGCCTTTCTTCCAATTTTTCCTTATCAAATTCGGAGTCGGTTGATTTGATTTGCGATTTTATTTGTTTAATTCTGTCCTCTATGATCTTCTTATCTCCGGTACCTCCCACAATAGTGGTTTTATCTTTGTCGGAGACTACTCGATGAGCATGACCGAGTTCGTTTATTTCGATACTCTCGAATTTCTTGCCCAAATCTTCGGAAACGAAAGTCGCTCCAGTGACCGTAGCTATATCCTGAAGCATTTCTTTCTTCCTGTCACCGAATCCAGGAGCCTTAACAGCCAAAACATTGAATATGCCGCGGATTTTATTGACTATTAAAGTGGCTAAGGCCTCTCCGTCCACGTCATCGGCCACTATCAAAAGGTCTTTTTTGCCGCTTTGTATTATCTTTTCGAGAATAGGCAAGAGTTCACTTATCGAAGAAATTTTCTTATCGGTTATTAGGATATAAGGATCTTCCAAAACAGACTCCATCCTTTCCTGGTTGGTAACCATATATTGAGAAATATATCCCCGGTCGAATTGCATTCCTTCGACCACTTCGTAGGAACTGCCGATGGTATTAGAATCGTCGACCGTCACGACTCCCTCTTTGCCGACTTTATCCATGACTTCGGCGATAAGTTTGCCTATCTCTGGATCTTTGGCCGAAAGCGTAGCCACCTCTTGGACTTTTTTATTGTCGTTTATTTCCTCTTTTTGATCTTCGAGGGCTTTTATGACCACCTGACTTCTGCGTTTCAATTCTTCTGAAAGCTGTATCACATTGAATCCTTTTTCATTAATGGCTCTTTCCCCCTCTTCAATCATGGAATAGGCCAAAACCACTGAGGTCGTGGTGCCGTCGCCCACATTGTTGTCTGTTTTGTCAGCCGCTTGTTTTAAAAATTCGGCGCCCAGATTTTCATATTTATCCTTAAGCTCTATTTCTTTGGCTACGGTCACTCCATCGAACGTCACTTGGGGCGCACCGTATCCCTTTTCTATTACGGCCGCCCGGCCTCTCGGACCGAGAGTCATTTTAACCGCTGAAGATAGCTTATCCATTCCGCGTTTCATAGCCATCCTGGCTTTGTCATCGAACAATATTTGTTTTGCCATAAGTTTATTTTGTTAGTGATTATTGGATAATCGCAAGGATATCGTCTTCCTCGACCAAAAAATAGGTTTTGTTTTCCTCTTCCATTTTCTTATCTTCGCTCCAAGGTTTCGTAAAAATAACGCGATCTCCCGGTTTAACTTCCGGAGGCACTCTCGTTCCGTTCTGCATCTTTCCTGGACCGACGGATACAACTACACCTTTGGACTGTTCCTTTTTTTCCACTGAATCGGGAAGGACTATGCCCGACTTGGTCGTTTTAGTTTCATTTTCGACAAACTCCACTAAAACATGACTGGATAACGGTTTTAAATTCATTTTTTATTTATTAGCAATATTGACCTTTCGCCGCTAATTTTATTTTCGAG
>JAKAHT010000003.1:0-8385 GCA_021814805.1 bacterium | reverse complement strand
TACGAAGCGAGACAGGAATATGCCAAATCACTTCTTCCTATAGTCAGAAAATCATTGGAAGAAAACAAAATAAACTATTTAAGTGTCGACTCCAGAGCCAAACGCTATTACAGCTTGTATAAAAAACTCCTGAGATATGATATGAATCTCGGTAAAATATACGATCTGGTGGCTCTCAGAATAATAGTTAAAACCATAGAAGAGTGTTATGCATCGCTGGGCGTCATACACAAAATGTGGCAGCCGATACCGGGCCGGATAAAAGATTATATAGCCCGTCCTAAGCCCAATGGCTACCGAAGCCTTCATACCACCGTTTTTGCTTTGGATAATAAGATAATAGAAATACAGATAAGAACCGAAGAAATGCACCAGGAAAACGAGATGGGAATAGCCGCCCACTGGGCTTATGAACAAATAAAAGATTCTTCAAAGAAAAAAAACAATTGGATTGGCGTCAAAAGCAAAAGAGAATTGTTATGGGTGGAACAATTAAGGAACTGGCAAAAACAATTTACCAACCAAAATGATTTTTTAGAGAGCATTAAGGTCGACTTCCTTAAGGACAGAATTTTCGTTCTGACGCCGGAAAATGACGTTATTGATTTACCGATAGGTTCTACGCCGGTGGATTTCGCTTATAAAATACATTCCCAAATAGGAGACGCCTGCGTCGGCGCTAAGGTTAATGGCAAAATAATCCCCCTGGATTATGAATTAAAATCCGGGGACATGGTCGAAATAGTCACCCAAAAAGGCAAAAAGCCTTCCAATGATTGGTTGAGATTTGCTAAAACCCTTTATGCTAAAAAACACATCAAAAGCATATTGAAAGCAAGCGACAGAAATTTGGTAGCCAAGTCGACTCCCAAATCTTTGGAATTCAAGATAGTGAATCTGGATCGGCCCGGATTTCTGAAAGACGTAACCGAAGTTTTTGCTTCCTCTAAAATAAACATAACTTATTTTTCGAGCGAAACCGATCATCGATCCACTTTCTCAAGCGTCATAATAAAATGTCCCGTAATGCACCAATCCAAAATAGAGGCCTTGATAGTCAAACTTAAAAAAGTCCCGAGCACCAAGGAAGTTAATTATAAGTTCTTAAGATAAAAAACTTATTCCCCTCCCAATTTATCTATCAGGTTTTTAATTTCCTCCCTGGAAAAAAATTCGATGGTTATTTTTCCCCGGCCGCCGTTATCGGTCACTCTGACCGGCAAGCCTAAATATTCCTCAAGCTTTTTCTTCAAAAAAACCACTTCCGGATCTTCCGGTTCGCTTCTTTTTATTATTTCTTTCCTGAGATTGCGTACGCTTAATCCTTGTTCCATTATGTCCCGGAAAGTTTTCTCCTGATCGGCCGGATTTTGAAAGGAAAGGAGTGCTCTTGCCTGCGATTCATTTATTTTTCCTTCCGAAAGAGCCGTTTGTATGGTCAACGGCAAATTAAGAAGACGGAGGCTGTTAGCCACCACTTCCCGGCTTTTGCCGACCCTTAAGGCAATTTCTTTTTGTGTCAGGCCAAATTCGTCCTGAAGCCTAGAATAAGCCTTGGCTTCTTCTATGGCGCTTAAGTCCCTTCTTTGTATGTTTTCTATAAGAGCCAGTTCCAATTTGTGGCCGGGGTGATCAGTCTCTTTTATTATGACCGGAACCACCGCGAGACCCGCTCTTTTTGCCGCCTTAAGTCTCCTTTCGCCGGCAATAAGTTGATATTCCACCTTGGTGCCGGTTTCCGTTTCCTTGACCGATTTCGAGACTATAAGCGGCTGTATTATGCCGAATTGTTTTATTGATTCGGAAAGTTCGTTTATCGCTTCTTCGCTGAATTCTTTCCTCGGCTGATAAGGATTGGGAACTATTTTGTCTATTTCTATTTGAAAAACTGCTTCTTGGCTTTTATGTTTGGGGTAAGTTGCCGGAATTTCATTTTGTATAGGCTCATCGCGTCGTGGATTTTCGGTAGGACGCGTTTCTTGCTGCCGGACGGAAGAAGAAACGGCGCCACCCGAAGGCGTTTCTCCGTTCTGCGGCATATCTTTCGGCGGTATCAAAGAAGACAATCCTCTTCCTATTGGCATATTTTTAATACTACAACAAATTTTTAAAAACTAAAACGGAGGCGAGACCAAACTCGATTTTGGGATTTTTTTACCGGTAAATTGCGAGAGTAAAATAAATATAAAATAAATATAAAGAGCAACTCGCAAAACCAGTTAGAAATCTTTGATCGAATCGGGTTCAACCTCCGGTTTAGTGAACGTCTAGACGTGGTCCATACAACTTACAAAACAAAGAAACTGCAACCATATCGGCCGAATACAATTACAACCCCTCTGCCCTGAAAAGCGTACGTTCCAAAAAAGATGATAGCATACTACCTTATTATGTCAAAAGGATTCTGGCTGCGTAAATCGACGTCTTCCTCGCGCGGATGAGGCATAATCCCCTCTATTATTTCCCTGGCTAATCTTTCGTAGGCCAAAGCTCCCGGGCTCTGAGGGGCATAGAGCATTATCGGTTTTTGAAAACTGGGAGCTTCGGCCAAACTTACCGATCTTGGTATTTCGACTTCATAAACATAATTGGGAAATTTCTTTCTTATTTCTCTCGCTATTTCCCGAGACAATCTTTCGCGTTTATCATACATGGTAAGAAGAGCGCTTACGCTTTTTATGTCATGTCCCAAATTGCCTTTTATTAGGTTTATGGTATCCAAAAGCTGCGACAACCCTTCCAAGCTGAAATACTCGCATTGAATAGGGATCAATACTTCCTCGGCGGAAACCAAAGCGTTGACTGTCAAAAGGTTAAGATTCGGACCCGAGTCGATTATTATGAAGTCGTACCAACCGCCTATTTTTTCGACAAAGCGTCTCAAATACCACTCCCTTTCCGGAAGATTTACTAGTTCAACCAAAGCTCCCGCAAGATCTGGAGACGCCGGAGCAACTTCCAGATTGGAAAGATAACTTGGCTTTATCACCCGTTCCGGAGGAACGCCTCCCAAAAGAGCATGATAAATAGTTTCCTCGGGAAAAAATTTTATACCTAAACCGGAAGTGGAATTGTATTGAGGATCGAAATCAACAAGCAACGTTTTTTTACCAAACATGGCTAGATAGGCCGCCAAATTCATTGAGGTGGTGGTCTTGCCTACACCGCCTTTTTGGTTACAAATCGCTATCACTCGCGCCATGTAGATATATTACATCCAAATTACAGCCTTTACCATAAATTTTTTACGTGTTAACATTAATTCCGTTCACGCCGAGGTGGCGGAACTGGCAGACGCGCAGGACTCAAAATCCTGTGATCGCAAGGTCATGAGGGTTCAAGTCCCTCCCTCGGCACCAAATAAAAACATTATCTCCTTAAAAAAATCTTCTTGATCAGCCAAAAAAGAATGGCATAAGATACCATAGCCGATAGGACTACCGTATCTATGACGCCCCCACCCTTCAAAACGAATACATTGAAAATGCCCGTGAAAGGTTTTATGAGAAAGTTGGTTGTGCTGTAGAAAAATTTCACTACTTCGGCCGCCGGACTCGCTCCTAAAAAACTAAGAAGAAATCTTGCTCCTAAAACAACTTCTATAAAGACAATTAATTTTTCTAGAAGATTGGCGACAAATTTCATAATCCGTCTATTAAATTATTCTTCATCTTTCTTTGTTATACGGGCCAAATTCATGCCGACAAAAACCACGAAGATGGTGATAATGAGAGCATAAATAAACTTGGCAAAAAGAGTATTTTGAGAAAGAGGAAAGAGATAATCGATCAACGATTTTACAGCGTCATTCCAAGCCAAACCGGCCACGAGACCGAGCGCAGCTAATATGTAACCGGTGGTTTTTTCCTTAGCTTCTTTTCTTAAACGCTTTAAACTGTTCTCTTTTCCCTTTTTTTTATCCATTAGTGTATTTTGGTTCCGGGCGGCACTTCCTTGTCCGGAGCAATAAGAGAAATAAAATTTTCTCCGGAGGCCGCGAGGAGCATTCCGTTACTTGTAAGACCTTTTAGTTTTTTAGGTTCGAGATTAAATATGACAATTATTTCCCTCCCTATGAGAGATTCCGGTTCATAATACTCGGCTATACCAGAAACTATTTGTCTCTTTTCCTCTCCCAAATCCAGCTCTAAGCGTAGCAGCTTATCTGTCTCCGGAATCTTCTCGGCTGAAATTACCTTGGCCACCCTTAAATCTATTTCTTTGAATTTATCTATGCTGATATTTTCCATAATCAATTTTTTAAATCTTTTTTCAGTATTTCAAAATCGTTTTCAACATCTTTTATCCTCGCTCTTAATCTTTTGACTATCAAAGACCCTTCCTTGACCTTCTTCAGTCCTTCTTCGACATCCACGTCTTCGCGAGACTCGAACCATTCGACTATTTTTTGAAGATCGTTAAGATCAGAAGCTATATCGCTTTTAGATTTTTTTTCAGTCATTTTTATTCTCCGAGAATGCCAGAAATTTCACTTTGAATCGAACCTTTGTGGAGCTTGGTTTTTATTTTATCACCTTTTTTTAAAAATTTAACATCTTTAACAACGCGGTTTTTAGAATCGAAAACAACACTATAACCCAATTTAAGGTTTTTCATCGGATCGGAAGCGGATAAAACTTTCGAGAAATGCTCTGTTTTTTCATTAAGACTTTCAATTTCCGAACGAATAATATTCATTAACGGAGCTAGAAATCCGTCTACTTTGTTTGAGATTCCGGAAATAAGCGCTTCAAATCCGGAAGATAATCTTCTGGAAAGAAGAGGCAGTCCGAAAAATAAATCATCCCAGGAAGCATTTATGGTTTGGGCGGCCATGGAGGGGGTGGAAACCGACTGATCACAGGTTAAACTTGCTATGGGAACATCCCTATCGTGGCCTATACCGCAAAGAACCGGAATTTTAGAAGCAAAGATCTTTCTGGATAATATTTCATTGTTGAAAGCCTGCAAATCTTCCAAGCTGCCCCCACCTCTTATTAAAACTATGACATCTATCTTACCTGGTATTTTGTCGTTGAAATAATCTAAACCGGAAACTATATTGGGCACCGCTTCGGCACCTTCAACACGGGAGTCGTAAAGATAAATCTTAATTCCTAGTTTTTTTAAATTTTTTCTAAAATCATCTATAACCGCTCCGCTCTTTGACGTTATGACTCCCACTCTTGAAATAAACCTGCCCAAATCCCTTTTTCGTCCGAATAACCCTTCCTTCTCCAGTTTATCTTTCAAGATATCGTAAGCTTTTTTTAACGATCCTTCGCCCACTATTTCAGCTTTCTCAACCACAAAACTGAAACTACCTCTCGGCTTATAAATAGCGGGTACGCCTTCCGCCCTAATCAAAAAACCATCTTCCAAATCCATTCCCATCATCTTAAATTTCCAAGGGCTCAAATAACATTGAAGGATCCCCTCTCCATCCTTGTCTTTCAACGTGAAATAAAGGCCGGTCGGATGCTTCTTAAGACCGTTCACCTCTCCCAAAATGATCGCCTTTTCCTCTGATAAAAAATCGTTCAAGTGATCGAGAAATCCGGAAACGGTCCATATTTTTTCCTGGTTAATCATCTAATTCTCCGTTCAGTTCTTCGATAATTTTTTTAGCTTTATTCGACATATGCTTCGGCAATTTGATGTTGAAAGTCAAATACAAGTCCCCCCGGCCGCCAAGTCCCATTTTAGGCATACCTTTTTTGGGAACTTTCAATTTATCCTTCAAGGAAAATCCGGGAGGTATGGAAACGAAATATTTTTCCCCGTTTAAATCAAGTGTCGGGATTTCTTTTCCCAAAAGAGCTTCGGTGATTCTTATATCTTTGATTTCAAAAAGATCACTGCCCTTTCTCACAAAACGACTATCTGGCAGTATGTTCACTTTTATGTACAAATCGCCGCTTCGGCCGCCTTTGATGCCAGCTTCTCCTCCGCCAGTGATTTTTATGGCTTGACCGTCCTCTATGCCGGGGACTATATCAATTGAAACCGTTTTGGCGGAAAATATCCGACCTTCCCCTTTGCAGGCCGGGCAGGGCGAATTAGGAACCTCTCCCTTTCCCAAACAATCCGGACAAGTTCTCACTTGAGAAAAATTGCCTAAAAAGGTTCTTTTATTTTCCCTTATTTCCCCCTTGCCTCCGCAAGTAGTGCATTTCTTGACGCCCTTGGATTTGTCATAACCCAAACCGCCGCAAGTTTTGCATTCCACAAAAGTTTTAAAACTTAACTCCCTTTTAAGACCTTTGAAAGCGTCACTCAGGGTTATTTGGATCATTATTTCTATGTCCGATCCATTGATATTGGATTTTCTTCGGCCGCGGAATTCACCGCCGAATATACCTTCGAAAATATCGTCAAAATTGACATCAAAGCCAGCCTGATTGCCGAAACCGAATCCTCCGGCTCCGAAAGGATCCCAAGCTCCGCCTCCAGGGGCGCTGGCGCCCTCAAAGACTTGTCCGAATTTGTCATATTGGGCTCTCTTCTCTTTGTTGGACAATACCTGATAAGCCTCGTTTATTTCTTTGAATTTGGCTTCATTCCCCCCGGCTTTATCCGGATGAAATTCGTGAGCCAGTTTTCTGAAAGCTTTTTTTATATCTTCTTCGGAAGCGTTCCGGGGAACGCCTAAAATTTTGTAATAATCCTTCATAATCAGTTAATTAAGACAAAAGCAGGAATTCCCTCGCTCTGGTCTCTAAATTGGTATAAGCAAAACCGAAAACTAAGAGCATCTTCAAAATGAGAAAAGCTATAAGTTCTATAAGCCAATAAAACATCGCAAGAGTTCCTTTAGCCAAAAAGAAAAGGCCGAAAGCAATCACAACTGGGGCGTAAACTCCCAACAACAACTCGAACTTTAAGAAATACTGATTAAGAACGGAATAAACAAATTCCAGAACGGTATCATTCGGATCGAAAGTACTGAACTGGCTCTTCAATCCGCCCTCTATCTGGGAAACAACTTGACTGACCACTTGTGTCTTGTATTCCTGTGGCAGATTTAAGAAAGGAACTTCTATGGTTTGCCCCTGATCGGAGATGGAAACCTTAGTTTCTTTGACCTTAGCCAAAGCCAGATCCTGCACCAATTGGGAAACGTTTTCATTTTTATCTATGACACCTCCCGAAGGAAATATCACATTGGATACCGGTTTTAACGTATCCAGCATGTTCCCCACAGTTATTTGTCCGATATTCGGAGGGGTCAGATTCCACGAAAAATAAGACAAATAAAACACGGTTGCTAAAATTAACAAAAGGCCGGAAGCCACTCTCGGCAAGATGCGTCTCGATATTTCAAAGAAACGAATTTTCAAGCTATTCTCCGCCATTCTGTATCCTCTCCTCAAACCTATGAACACGAAATAAAAACCGACGCAAAAAGACAAAATCAATATCCTTAAATAGTTGGCATTCGGATTTCCGAACTCACCCTGGAAATAAAATATGGGGGAAAAAACTTCCAAAAAACCAATTAGAAATATCTTCCAAAAATTCTTGACGAGAAGAACCTGAAGTATGGTCAAATCAAGGAAGATTACAAACAGGACCACGAACATCCAAAAACTCGCTGTGTCCAAATTAATGAGGAAACTTTCAAAGTAGTGAAAAACTCCGAAGCCGGCTCCTATGCCCAAAAGGCCGAGGAGGATTACCTTCCATAAACTCCTATCCTCCTCGACTTCTTTTGACTCACTGATTACTTGTAGGCCCGGTTCCATTTTGTTCGTTATCCTGCTTATTATACATTGCCTCGCCTATCTTTTGTAGCTCACTTGAAAGATCATTTAAGGCCGTTTTGATAACTTCAGCATCGGAACCGTCTTTGACTTCTTTAAGTTTGTTTATCTTTTCATTTATGGCGTTCTTTATTTCATCACTTATCTTTCCCTCAGCGTCTTTCAGGGCTTTTTCCGCTGCATAAACCGACACTTCACATTGATTGCGCAATTCTACCAGTTCCTTTTTCTTCTGGTCCTCGGAAGCGTGTTCAGCCGCTTCCTTCTTAAGCCTTTCTATTTCTTCTTTACTCAAGCTCGTTGAAGCCTCTATTTTCACTGATTGAGCCTTCCCAGTGGCCTTGTCTTTGGCGGAGACGGTAAGTATTCCGTTAGCATCGATGTCAAAAGTGACTTCGACCTGAGGAATGCCCCTCGGTGCGGGCGGTATTCCGTCCAGTATGAATCTGGCCAGGGTTTTGTTGTCGGCCATCATCGATCTTTCTCCTTGTCCCACATGTATCTCGACGGAGGTTTGATTGTCGGCCGCCGTTGAAAATACCTGAGTCTTGGAAGTCGGGACGGTCGTATTTTTGGCTATCATGGGCGTTGAAACTCCTCCCAATGTTTCTATGCTCAAAGT
>JAKAHT010000014.1 GCA_021814805.1 bacterium | reverse complement strand
TATCCATCGAGAAATATCCATTGAAACCGCTTGCATCTCCGGTTCCCATATAAATATTTCCGTTATCAGACCTGATACTGAATTTCTGTGCCGAAGAGTCGTCTGTCCAGGTGATGAACGGGGTGTTATGTCCGTTGGTTCCTGAATTCTCCATAACCAAACCATTAGCCCCACTCGAAGGGGAATTTATGACTACCGGAAGAGTATCCCCGAGTCCGCCGATATTCTTCCAGGTCGATCCTCCATCGTTAGAATATTGAAGGTTCGTCCCGTTGAAACGAATGCCGGCCAAAGCTGATATGGCATTGCCTGATACGTTACCGAAAATCAACGATCCAAAGTTGCTCAAAGAATCGGAAAGACCCACACCGCCGGATGAAGCATTGACGCCGAGCGTGCCCCCGGACTTGAGCTGGGGAACGCTACTTGCATCGAGAGGTGCCGCCGGCGACCCTCCGGTAGGCCCGGTGGACGGGGCTGTCCACTGCCCTGTACTCTGGGCATTAACCAAGCCGGTTATTTCAAAGGCGACCAGAAACATTAAAGCGACGCTCAAATAGAAGAAAGGATTTTTGCTTAAGTTCTTCATATTTAAAATTATAACATAACCACCTCGACTCTTTTCTTAACATTACCATTATAACAAATTTTGATATAATGATGTTGTATAATAAAAACATGGACAAAGGATCAAACATCAAAAAACTCGTCGGCATCGGAATTGTCCTCGTGATATTGATTCTTCTCGGAGGATTTTTCATCGGGCAATATGTCGGGAAAGACCAGGGTCAAAAAGAAACAGCCGCCACTTACCAGCAAATGCTCGATTCGGTGTTTCCTCCGCCACCCAGCGTGATTCACTCTCTGACCGGTACGGTTACCGGAACTTACGGAGCCACTTTGAGCTTCACCGTCAACAATCCCAACGACTATCTGCCTCATCTCGACAAATCTCCAATTGAAAAACAAACAAGGACCGCAAAAGTTTATTCCGGCACGAAATTATTGTCTCTCGATTACTCCAAAATGAACAAGAACGGCAATCCGGCCACTTCCACTTTTTCATTAAGCGATCTCAAGAACGGCGATACAGTGACCGTTAAAAGCACGGCCAATATAAAGGATTCGCCGATATTTGACGCAAGCGAAATCGACCTGATAAAGTACTGATATGAATTTAATACCCACGGTAATCGAAAAATCGTCCCTCGGCGAAAGAGCTTACGATATCTACTCCCGCCTTTTGATGGAACGGATAATATTTTTGGGCGGCCCCATAGTGGATGATGTGGCGAATTCCGTAATCGCCCAGTTACTTTTCCTGGATCACGAGGATTCCAAAAAAGACATAAAACTCTATTTGAATACTCCCGGCGGGTCAGTCACGGCCGGTCTCGCTATATACGATACGATGCAATATGTGAAGGCTCCGGTCTCGACGATTTGCGTCGGCATGGCCGCTTCCATGGGCGCGGTGCTTCTAGGCTCCGGTCAGAAAGGAAAAAGATTCGCCCTTCCCAATTCCGAGATACTTCTCCACCAGGTTATGGGCGGAGCCGAAGGCCAAGCGGTGGAAATAGAAATAACGGCCAAGCACATAATCAAAATAAAGGAAAGAATAAATCAGGTACTTTCCAAACACACCGGACAGAAAATAGACAAAATAGAGCGTGACACTGACAGGGATTTCTATCTGACTCCCCAAGAAGCCAAAGAATACGGATTAATAGACGAAATTATCAAGACAAAAAAGTAAACATTCCAGCCTCCCGTCATCGATAAATTTGTGGATAACTTTATAAACAAAAAGCCGCCGAAAGACGGCTTTTTGTTTAATCAATTTTTCTGTTAAAATTTAGATTAATGAAACAGAAAACCGACTTGATAAATAAGATAATTAACCGGGGTGTTCTGGAGACAATAGAAAAAGAAAGTTTGATAAAAAAACTTAACTCCGGACGGAAACTCAGAATAAAATTCGGCATTGACCCGACAAAACCGGATATACATTTGGGCCACACCGTTCCCCTTTTGAAGCTCCGAGAATTTCAGGAACTGGGTCACAAAGCCGTTCTCATCATCGGCGATTTTACGGCCCAAATAGGCGACCCTTCCGGCCAAGCGGCGGAAAGGAAACCTTTAACCGAAAAAGAAGTTAAATTCAATATGAAACATTACCTCGAACAAGCCGGGAAGGTCATAGACGTGAAACGCGCCGAAGTAAGATACAATAGCGAATGGCACAATAAAAGCCTGAAAAATTTTCTCGAGGTCACAAAAGCGGTGAGCGTAAGCCAGATAATGAAACGCGAAGATTTTCAAAAGCGCATCGATTCCGGCGGAGACGTAACCATACTCGAATCCCTCTATGCCATTCTCCAGGGATATGACTCTGTGATGGTGAAAGCCGACGTCGAACTCGGAGGTTACGACCAGAAACTCAATCTCCTTATGGGACGGCGCATCCAGCGATATTTTAAGATGCCGGAGCAGGATATCATGACGATGCCACTCATTGAAGGGACGGACGGAATAAGGAAGATGAGTAAGAGCTTTGGAAACTACATTGCCTTAAACGACTCGCCTCAGGACATGTTCGGAAAAATAATGTCCGTACCTGATTCTCTAATAAACAAATACTTCATTCACTTCACCGAAGCAGAACCAGTAGAAGGAAATCCTTATGAATCAAAAATAATCCTCGGCGAGACTCTGGTCCGTATGTACCACGGCGAGAAAGCGGCATTAAAAGCCAAGGAAAATTTCGTAAAGACATTTTCAAAAAAAGAGATACCGGACGATATCGAGACAGAAGAAATTTCCAAAGATGTTCTCATGAACGGAACCACCATTATGCTCGTTACCATTGGAGTAGCAAAGAGTAACAGCGAAGCGCGAAGATTAATAAATCAAGGAGCAGTGAAAGTTGACGGAAGAGCTGTCAGCGATCCAAATGAAAAAAGAAAAGATGGCGAAGTTGTAAAAGTAGGCAAACACAAATTCTTTAAAATCAAGGAGCAAAATAATTAATTCACCACCAGCTTGCCCACTTCCCCCATGGCGGCATGCCCCGGAACATCGCAGTGAAATCCGTAGACACCGGTTTTGTTTATCACAAAAGTAAGAATTCTGACTCCGCCCGGTCCCACCCCCAAGCTTACCGACGAGAGCACCGGATTATCAAATTTAAAAACATGAGTTCCATCATCGCCGGAAATAAAAGCCAGCCTCACTATGCTGCCTGCCTGAACCGTGAGGGTACTCGGGGAAAAAGCCCCGTTTCCGACAGTCAAATCTATGGCTCCGGAAGGTATATCGCTTTTCGTTATTTGACTCGATTGATTTATCAGCCTGAAATCGGAAGGAGATATGACGGGTTCGGTACTTTCTGGCGGCGTAATCGCATTAATTTCCTGAGGCGGAGGCGCAACAGCCGAACTGTTTTCTCCACTTGTGCTTTGAGGCGCTGGCCCACTTGCTTGATTTTCGGTATTATTCCCGGCGCCGCTCTTGCCGTTCCCACTGGAAATATTTTGGAAAAGAGGAGGTAGCGTAACCACTTCCGTACTGGTGGATTTTTTGCTGAAAACGCCGTTAAGCTTACCGAGAGGAGCCAGAAAGAAAATACCCAAGAAAACTATAGCCACTATCACCAAGCCTATAAAGAGGACTGTTACTATTAATCTAATTGCATCTTCCATACATATAGAATGAACGTTGGTGCGAGATACCGGGATCGGACCGGTGCCCCGTGCTTGGCAAGCACGTGTACTACCACTATACTAATCCCGCAAAAAATTAGAAACCCGGCGGAGAACTTGTCGGCCCAGTTATATAAGGAGAACCGCTCGGGCCTTTAAAGCCTCTAGGCTCTCTTCTGCTCGTTAAAATATATGACAAAACGAATATCAAAGCAAGAAGCAAAATTAATATACCAACCAAATATGCGATTATTTTTTTCATATTATTTGTGCCCTTGAGAGGAATCGAACCCCTATTTCAAGCTCCGCAAGCTCGCGTCCTATCCGTTGAACGACAAGGGCATGATGACAAATTAAAGACCTATAAAATCTATCAAAGTATCCACCAAGGTTTCCTCGTATGTACCTTCTTTCAGTTTGGTCTTTAAAAAAATCCTCACTTCTTCAGTCACATCTTTCACAAGCGGCACTTTAAGATAGGGATTGGTGACCACATTCCTCCTTAAAACCAATAAATCCGTCTTGCTTCCTCGTTCAACCACCGCAAATCCCGACATATCCGAAAATCTGTAAAGCATCTTGTTTATGCTGAATCCGTCCTCATCCAGTTTAAAACGAACTTCTTTGGGCGTTCTTTTGCTGAAAGCGACTATCATAAGCCCGCTCAAGATTATGAATATCAGAAAAAGGAAATTTTTCGAAAGCCAGCCGAATATCAAAAGGCCTAGAAATATCAAACCAAAAACCAAGTACCACCCGGCGCCCTTTTCCACTTGATCAAATTCCGGCGCTTCCCAAACTATTTCTTTGTTTTCTTCATTCATATCTTGGTAGCCTTACCGGGAATCGAACCCGGATTTACGCCGTGAAAGGGCGCCGTCCTAGCCGTTAGACGATAAGGCCTCTGACCTTTTAATGGTCGGCGGAGGCGGAAGGATTCGAACCTTCGAGGGACTTTTGGCCCCTAACGCATTAGCAGTGCGCTGCTTTCGACCGCTCAGCCACGCCTCCAAAAACCCGCCGGACATTAATTGAGAATAATCCAATCCGCGTATCTTTTCAAATATTTAAGCGATTAAACTTGTAAAGGCTCACGATTGCTGTTAATCTCTTACTATTATGAAGCGTTCTCCTATCATTGTTGTAATGGGCCACGTGGATCACGGAAAAACCACGCTTCTTGATTATATAAGAAAAACTAATTTGGCTTCTCGCGAAGCCGGAGGAATAACCCAATCCATAGGCGCTTATGAAATAGAACATAAGGAATTAAAGATGACTTTCATCGACACGCCGGGTCACCAGGCTTTTTCCAACATGAGAAGATACGGAGCCCGGGTGGCAGATATCGCCATATTGATAGTGGCGGCCGATGACGGCGTGGAACCCCAGACCAAAGAAGCCATAGGCATCATAAATGCCGAGAAAATGCCTTTTGTTGTAGCCATAAACAAAATCGATAAATCAAACGCCAATATAGAAAAAACCAAAAATGAGCTTCTGCAAGCCGGTGTTCTTCTTGAAAAATACGGCGGCAATATCTCCTGGCAGGAGATATCTGCCAAGACAGGCGAAGGGGTGCCGGAACTCCTTGATCTTCTTTCTTTAACGGCCGAAGTGGAAGATTTGAAATATGAACCCGAAGAGGAGGCCTACGGCATCATATTGAGAAGTACCAAAGACGACAGAAGAGGCATCACTGTCGGCGGCGTCCTTAAAAACGGGACTCTCAAAACCGGACAAAATATATTCACCAAAACCGCTTCAGGGAAAATAAAGCAAATAAGCGATTTCTTGGGCGGGAAAACTAACGAAGCTTCGCCGAGCTCCCCCGTTTCGATAATAGGCTTCGAAGAAATGCCCCAAGCCGGAGAAGAATTTTGGGCTTCTTTCGACACGGCCCGGATGGAAGAAATGAAAGCCAAGAAAATCAAAGAAGAGAAACCCAGCATCGAGACCGCGAACGATTCCTTGAATTTGGTATTGAAATCGGACGAGACGGCTTCGCTCGAAGCTTTGAAAACTATAATACTTCATACTGATTTTCAGGCACCCGTAAAAATAATCCAGGAAGGGGTTGGCAATATAACCGAGAACGATGTTAAAAACGCTGCCGCCTTCAATGCCCTTGTTTTGGGTTTTAAGACGAAAACCGACAAATCGGCTTTGAACCTGGCCAAGACTCAGAAGATAAATATAATCGAATCACCGATAGTTTACGAACTAGAAAAAGAAATTAAAGGATATATCCAAAAGGCTGCTCCCAAAGAAATGAGAAGAATAGAGATTTTAAAAACCTTCGGCACGCCCAAGGGTAAAGAACAAATAGTGGGAGGGGCGGTTATTTTGGGACCAATAAAAAATCAAGAACAGTTCGAAATATGGAGCGACAAAAGGAAAATAGGCGAAGGAAAAATATTGAATCTTCAATCTCAAAAAAAGGACCTGCCTCAGGCGGAAACCGGAGTGGAAGTCGGACTTCTAGTGGAATCGCGTGATCCGATAAAAGAAAAAAATATCTTAATATTCCCGAGCTAAACACATGAGACCTTTCAGGAATTTGAAGACGGAAAGCGTCATACAGGGAGAATTGAGTAAAATTTTCCTACGGGACTTCGACTTTGACGGCGCCCTAGTCACCATAACCGGCGTTAAAGTATCGGAGGATATGGCCGATGCGGAAGTTAAAATTTCCGTTCTACCATTTGAAAAAGAGATAGAAGTATATAAAATGATTGAAGGGAGAAGGCGCGAAGTACAAGGGAAGCTCTTAAGAAAGATGAATATTAAACCGATGCCCAGATTGAAATTTGCAATCGACCAATCATCGGAAAATACGGCCAGGTAGCCAAGTGGTAAGGCAAGGGTCTGCAAAACCCTTATACAGGGGTTCGATTCCCCTCCTGGCCTCCCAAAGATGCTCGGGTGGCGGAATGGTATACGCGAAGGACTTAAAATCCTTTGGCCGCAAGGCCGTGTGGGTCCGAGTCCCACCCCGAGCACTATGAATGAGTTAGTTTTCAGAGAACTTGGCGAAGATGAAAATTTTGACCCGCTGTCCATAAATAAGCGGGTTTATTTCACCCAATCTGAGACATACGGAAAATGGCAGAAAAGCGCCGGCCGGAAAGTCAGGAGATTTGTGGGCACGGCCGGAAACGATAATGTGATATTTTTTCAAATGATCGTTTTCCCGCTCACCCAGAAAAAAAATTATATCTACATACCTTACGGCCCGGTCTGGAATAATATTCAGGAGAAAACGATTTCAAACTTAAGGGATAAAATAAAAAAAATTACCAAAGAAGAAAAAGCCGTCTTTGCGAGATTAGACTTCACTCCGCAGGTTGCCGAAGAAAAAAATTTGAAGAAATACTTCAAGAGGTCCCGAAAATCCACATACCACTCGGCCGCTTTCCAACCGAGAACCGAATGGTTTCTGGATCTCCATAAGCCCGAGGAAAACATTTTGAAAGAAATGAAAGGCAATGGCCGTTACTCTGTAAATCTGGCCATAAGGAAAGGGGTCAAAGCGGAGATAATCCGGGATAATCTCTCTCATTATTTGGACACTTTTTATTCCCTTTCCGAAGAGACAGCTAAGAGGGACGGTTTCAAGCTTCACGATAAAAGCTACTATAAGAGCATTTTCGATTTGGCTGACAAGGAAAAAAACGCTTTTTTGTCGATTGCAAAGTACGACGGTAAAATTGTGGTCATGGACTTCATATTTATGTTCGGCGGCATAGGGAATTACGTGTTTGGGAGTTCCAGTAGCGAGTTTAGAAATCTTATGCCCACTTATCTGGCCCAATGGACGGCTATACAAGAATCCAGGAAACTCGGATGTCAAAACTATAATTTCGGCGGCATCGCGACCGAAAAAAACAAGAAAATATACAAGGGTTGGGAGGGCTTATCTTTCTTCAAAAGAAAATTCGGCGGATTTGAAGTCGACCATTCCGATTTTTATGATTTCGTGGGAGACGGGTTTTTGTATTTTTTATATAACTTCAGAAAATCACTGAAACAAATTTTTTAAAGCGAGAATCAGCGCTGAAACCGGACATAAATTCCGGAAGATACAAGCCTTTTTCCTTTGGTTTCCTTAAGGCGCACTTCTCCGAAACTGCCGTCGGTTAATTCATCTTCCGGGAAAAAATCCTCCACGGCCTGAAGGAACGACTGCGGCGAATAGCCGGCCGCGTATCCGTTCAAAAGCAAGAACGATCCCTTTTCCTTGGAAAGCATCAAGGATAAAACCTTCATAAGAGGCCTTATATGTTCCTCTATCCTCCATATCTCCCCTTCCGGTCCCCGGCCGAAAGAAGGAGGGTCGAGGATTATGCCGTTATAAATATTTCCCCGCCTCACTTCGCGCTCCGAAAACCTCAAAGCATCATCCAGAAGATATCTTACAGCCCCCTCGGGAATACCTGACATATCCGCGTTTTCTTTGGCCCAAGCGTTGGATTGCTTTGAAGCATCAACGTGGGTAACCTTCCCGCCGGCCTTGGCCGCGATTATGCTCGCTACGCCGGTATATCCGAAAAGATTCAATATTTTCGGATTCTTTATTTTTTTAACGGTATCTTCTATCCATTCCCAGTTTACCGATTGCTCTGGAAATATGCCGGTATGCTTGAAAGAGGTGAGGCGCGCCGTGAATTTTGCGTCTCGCCATGACATTTTCCAAGAATCCGGAATATCTTTGACTTTCCAGGCTCCTTTTCCTCCATTCCAGCTGAATTCCGCTTGCGCTTTTTTCCATTCTTCCGGCCGTCCCGGTTTCCAAATCGCTTGGGTTTCCGGACGCACCATTAAATATTTACCGTACCTTTCGAGTTTCTTGTTGTCCCCGGAATCCAAAAGCTCGTAGTCCTCCCAGGGTTCCGCGGTTAAATTAACGTTTTTCATGAAAGTAATTTTATATGGTTTAATCTCCGAACTTCGAGTAAATCACTTAATCCATTAATTATCGAATTCAATCGAAATTAAAAATCCGGCAGTTTGATTATTTCAAATGTTGTGTACTCCATTTATAGAGCACGACGGCGGCCGAAACCGATGCGTTCAGCGATTCACATTTAGAATCTATCGGTATCCGGAGTCTCACATCGCAAAGTTCGAGAGTTTTTTCGCGGATCCCGCGCCCTTCGTTCCCCACAATAAAAAGGGAGGGAGCGTTGAATTTTTCTTCCGAGATATTGACTGTTCCATCCATCACGAGACCGTATGCTTTGAATCCTATCTCCTTCAGATCTTGAACGGCATAATTCACGTTCCCGATAGAAATCAAGGGCACCGAAAAAACCATGCCGGCCGAAACTTTAACGACTGCACCCGTCACTGGCGCCTGACGATGCTCCGGAATCAAAACACCGGACGCGCCGAAGGCCGCCGCTGATCTAATGATCGCCCCGACATTTTGAGGATCAGTGAGCTCATCGAGAAGTACTAAAATAGTCTCTTCGGTCGGTCTCAAATTCTTTTTGAAAGTATTAAAGTCCATAACAAGCGAGGACGGATCGACGACAGCGATAACTCCCTGGTGCGTTGCTTCTTTCCCCACAAGATGCGCCGCTTCCTTCGGTTTCATAATGGAAAAAGGTATGCCGCGTTTTGAAAGACCGCTTCTTATTTCCCGGTCGGCCGCTTCAGAAGACAAAAAAACCTTCCGGACGGTATGCGGAGCTTTTAAGAGCGCTTCTTCGAGCGCATGCCTTCCGTACATATATATTTTTTCTTCCGTATGTCTTCTGCGGTTGCTCGGCCTGAATTTCTTCATAAAATCAAGGATACATTAACGGCCGACCGAATTCAATTTTTTCTCTTCAGATATTCATTGATAATCCGGCGGACGCCCGAAGCATCCCCGGCTTCCATAAGTTTTGCTCGAAGTTCATGGGCCCCGTCGAAACCGGAAACATACGCTTTAAAATGCTTTTTCATAACGTCGAAATTCTTAATACGTTTTTTCATATTGCTCCGGTATATTTTCTCAAAAAGCTCCGTGTGCCGCACGAGACGTTCGAGCTCTTCTTTAACGCTCGGCGTATGGTCGGAAAAGAACCACGGATTTCCGAAAACACCGCGCCCCACCATAATGCCGTCGAGACCCGTTTCTTTCGCCTTTTGTTTTGCCTCATCGAGCGAAGTGATGTCGCCGTTTCCGAGAAGAAGCGTCCGAGGCGCGATGTGATTTCTCATTTCAACAATCAAGGGCGCCAAGTCCCAGTGAGCCGGAACTTTGGACATTTCGCTCCTCGTCCGGAAGTGCACGGTAAGAGCCGCGATATTTTCCTCGAGAAGTGCCGGCACCCAGGTTTCGATTTCATTCTTCCGGTATCCGATGCGGGTTTTAACCGAGATCGGCAAGCCGCCCGCGCCGCGCTTCGCGGCCCGGATGATTTCCTTCGCGAGCGCGGGATTTTTGATAAGAGCGGCTCCTCCGCCCGATCTCTCGACCCCCTTGTCAGGACAACCCATATTGATATCTATTCCGTCAAAACCAAGTTTCTTTATGAGCGGTCCTATTTTCTCAAATTGCTCCGGCTTCCCGCCGAAAAGCTGCGCGACGATTGGATGCTCATCTTTTTCATATTTCAAATCAACCAAGAGTTTCTTCCGCCCTTCGGAAAGGAGTCCTTCGACTGAAACGAATTCGGTCCAGAAAACATCTGGTTTTTTAACTTCCGCGAACATCCGCCGAAAAGCCGCGTCTGTCACGTTCGCCATAGGTGCGATCGCCATCACGGGTTTTTTGAGCTTAGCCCAAAAACCCAGATTCGGCTCCTCCGTCTTCCGTTTCATATATAAGACAGCATATCATAATTTAAATCACTTTCGATTCTTTGAGCTCCGTTTTAAGTTCGTTTAAAAATTTATTCAAAAAAGCTGTTCTCCTCTTGGCAATCCGTTTGGCA
>JAKAHT010000002.1:39189-46286 GCA_021814805.1 bacterium | reverse complement strand
AAATATGGTAAAAGGAAATTTTCTTGGCGCGGCAATAGTCTCCATAATCTACACGATCTATATTTTGATACGACCCTTGCCGACAAAATCAGGCAACGTAATATTGTTGGTTATCCTTAACGCTCTGACTATCGTTTTAATGGCCTTCGCATTCAAACAATAAAAAAGGAAATAAATAACTCACAAAAACACCCGTCCATAAAGGACGGGCGTTTTTGTGATATTCTTATGATTAATCCTACAGATTATATGGAAAACAAAAAAACAATATACACCTGTCCGATGCATCCGGAAATCAAGAAAGATGCACCGGGAATGTGTCCGGAATGTAGCATGAATTTAGTACCGATCAAGGAAAAACCCTCTGCCGCTAAAGCTATGGAGGACAAACACAAAGGCCACCACGTAAACATATTCAAAAGGAAATTTTGGATAAGTTTGGTATTGAGTATCCCTCTCGTTTTGTACTCCGACATGATGACAACGATATTTCGCTGGAATCCGCCGACATTTCGCGGACTTATTACCCTGGAATTAGTCATCGCCTCCGTTGTTTTCTTCTACGGCGGCTCGGTATTCCTCACAAGCGCCGTGAGAGAACTTAAAGCCAGGCTGCCCGGCATGATGACTCTGATATCCCTCGCCATCACGACGGCTTACGTCTGGAGCGTTTACGGAACATTCGCCGGGCGTAATGACATGCTCTTCTTAGAACTTGCGACGTTGATTACCATCATGCTCCTCGGCCATTGGCTCGAAATGAGAGCCGTCTTGGGAGCAAAGGGCGCTTTACACGAACTCTCAAAACTCCTGCCGGATACGGCGGAAATAATTCACGGTGACCATACTATGGCCATTCCGCTTTCGGAACTCAAAGAAAACAACATCGTTCTCGTAAAACCAGGCGGGAAGATAGCGGCTGACGGAGAAGTCACGGAAGGAGAATCGTCGGTTAATGAGTCGATGGCAACCGGGGAATCAAAGCCAGTTTTGAAACACCGGGGAAACAACGTCATTGCCGGCACCGTGAACGGCGACGGAATACTGAAAATTAAAGTGACAAAAATCGGCGAACATACGTTTCTCGCCGGAGTCATGCGCTTGGTTCAAGAAGCCCAATCTTCAAAATCACGCCTCCAAATACTTTCCGACCGGGCCGCTCTTTACCTTACGTTCGTCGCAGTCGGCGCAGGTTTTATAACCGTGATTTCCTGGATCGCCGCGGGTGGTGGTACGGCTTTTGCCATCGAGCGGCTGGTTGCTGTTCTCGTAATCGCTTGCCCCCACGCCTTGGGTCTCGCAGTGCCCCTTGTCGCATCCATTTCGACGACCAAAGCGGCCAAAAACGGTTTCCTCGTGAAACAAAGGCTGGCGCTTGAAGCGGCGAGAAACATAGACGTGATTCTCTTCGACAAAACCGGCACGCTCACAAAGGGAGAATATGGCGTGGTAGCGGTAATACCAAATGACGAATTCAAAATGGCAAACAACGAAATACTGCGACTCGGGGCATCAGTCGACGCGAACTCCGAACACCCTGTTTCAAAAGCAATAGTAAACGAAGCTAGAAAAGAAAACACGGCTCTTTATGAGATCAAGAACTTCAAACGTCTGCCCGGCAGGGGAGCAACGGCAGAAATGTTCGACGGTAAAGTTATATCCGTCGGGGGAGAAAATTTGCTTTCCGATTTCCCGGACAATGATTTCCGCGTGTCGGGCAAATCAGGCGAAACAGTGATTTATGTAGCCGTCGATAAGACGGTTGTCGGCGCCGTAACTTTGGCGGATATCATAAGGGACGAATCGCGCGAAGCAATCAAAACACTCAAGGAAATGGGCGTCGACGTAGCCATGATAACCGGCGATTCGGAAGAAGTGGCCAAATGGGTTTCCGACGAACTCGGCATCCGGGAATATTTTGCGCGAGTCCTGCCAAGTGAAAAACAGGAGAAAGTAAAATTACTACAATCAAAAGGGAAACGCGTCGCTATGGTCGGGGACGGAATAAACGATGCTCCAGCATTGACCATGGCGGACCTCGGTATCGCCATAGGCGCCGGAACAAACGTAGCCATAGAATCGGCCGGTATCATTCTCGTCAGAAACGATCCGCGGGACATACCGAAAATCATAAGACTCTCCCGTTTCACCTACGCGAAGATGATTCAAAATCTCTGGTGGGCGGCGGGATATAACATCGTGGCCATTCCTTTAGCCGGAGGGATTCTCTCAAGCGAAGGTATTCTGCTTTCACCGGCTGTCGGGGCCGTTTTCATGTCGCTTTCGACGGTCATTGTTTCGTTGAATGCGATATTTTTGAAAAAAAAGAAATTATAAAAACACCCATCTTCACTGATGAGTGTTTTTGTTTTATAATAAAGCGTCAAAGATATGGCTAATGTAAGCAAGAAGAGGACGCTCGGCGGACTCAATATAGTCCTGAAGTATCTAAGGCCTTACAAAAAGGTCATTTTTGTCGTTTCTGTTTTGAGCATCCTTTCGGCCGCAGCCAACGTGGCCGTACCTTATTTCTCCGGAAAAATCATAGACAGCATCATCAAGGAAACCGGCACTTTCGAAATATTCGGACACATTCTCCCGCTGGTTTTTCTTTTCTTGGGCATCTGGCTCATTATGAGAATTTCCGGTGACATTTTCGATTGGCAAATAGATTTAAAGAGGGAAAAACTTCTTTCTCTTGTTGAAGCCGACTACGTTGTGAACGGTTTCAGCTATCTTCTGGAGCTACCGCTATCATTTCATAAAGAACATAAAATAGGCGACACTTGGGATAGGATAAATCGGGCTTCGAACTGGCTTCAAAATATCCTAGGCAACGTCCTTGTTAGCATCGCTCCCCAAATATTAAGCGTTTTAGGAGCTCTCGTGATAACTTTCTCCATAAAACCAGTTTTAACTTCGATGATTTTGGTTGCCGTAATCATCTACGTATTCATTTTGTTCAATGTGGCTCCGAAGCTTTCCAAAATTCAAAGGAAAATGCACCGCTCCTACAATCACGCCTTCGGCGACGCTTATGACGCCGTAATGAACGCCCAAACCGTGAAGCAGGCCACGGCCGAAGAATACGAAAGAAAAAGATCATATAAAAATTTCAATTTAAAAGCCGCCAAATATTGGCAGGAGTTCATCGGCATTTGGCAAAACATAAGTTTTTCCCAAAGGGTGATTATAATAATTTCCCAGGCGGTCATTTACGTTTATTCGATATTTTCCATCTGGCAGGGGAATATGACTCTCGGCGAACTCGTAATGTTCAACGGTTATGCGGCGATGTTTTTCGGACCGTTTGTCATCCTCGCCCAAAACTGGCAGACGTTCAACAACGGCTTGGTGGCTCTCGAACGGGCGGAGAAAATATTATCGCAACCCACGGAGATTTACACCCCGAAATCGGCTGTAATACTCGAGAGCATAAAGGGGAGCGTCAAATTCGAGAACGTCGGTTTCTCCTATAAAAACAACAAATCACGAACGCTTTTGGGAATAGATTTTTCGATACATCCGGGAGAAATAATAGCTTTGGTCGGAGAATCCGGGGTCGGCAAAACGACGCTCGTTGACTTAATTTCTTATTATCTTAAACCGACCGAAGGAAAAATACTCATAGACGGGCACGACGTCGAAAATTTCGACCTGAAATTCTTAAGAAGCCAGATAGCCGTAGTGCCCCAGGAAATAATGCTTTTCAACGACACCGTAAAAAATAACATCCGTTACGGCAATTTCCTGGCCTCCGAAAAGAAAGTTGTCGAAGCAGCAAAACTTGCTCATGCCAATGATTTTATAGAGAAATTTCCCAAAAAATATGAACAAATGGTCGGAGAAAGAGGAATCAAACTTTCAACGGGACAGAAACAAAGAATAGCTATAGCGAGAGCCATACTCAAAGATCCCAAAATATTGATACTCGACGAACCGACTTCGAGCCTCGATGCCAAGTCGGAGAAACTCGTGATGGAGGCCTTAGAAAAACTCATGGAAGGAAGAACAACTTTTATCATAGCCCACCGTCTGAGTACGGTTAAAAAAGCTGACAGAATATTCTTCCTCCACAATGGCCGGATAGCCGAGGAAGGCACGCACGATGATCTCATAAAGAAACCTGACGGTCTCTATAGAAAATTTTACGAATTGCAACATATATAGAGACTTTAAAAGATGAAACCGCCCTTGCATAAGCTTGGGCGGTTTAATTTTTCTCTTATTGTCCATACGATGGATTTCAGTTTCAGGCGGATGGAGCACCCACCTAGCAAGAGGTTGAATAGTAACTATCCAACTTTATTTTGACTTTTCCTGCTCATCATATTTTCTCAGAAGAAGGTCAAGCATATTTTTGATTTCCCATTCACATCTGCCGTTGTTTTTTTTGCCAATATAAATCCGGAAAACGCTAAGTAAAATAACATCGAGGATCATAAGATTGCCGTAGCTATGACCGTAGCGAAGATAGGTGGTTTTGTTGCGTTTCCTTAAAAAGCTAATCCTGTTTTCTTGTAGATTATCTAATTTAGGATCAACATACATACCAAGTTTTTCGCCAATAACAGGTAAACATTTTTTGACAGTGATTTCCTTGGGGACAATCACCATGCTGTAACCCGGCATTCTTTCTTCGCTTGATATTATCTCAATTTCCCTGAGATTTAAACAGATAGAAAACCAATCCTGGAAAAATCCTGACCATAAAGAGACCATTTTTGATTTTTTAAGATTGGCCTCTTTTCTTCCGTCAATGAAATTATCGATACCGGGAATATTAAAATCACAAACACTCTCGACATCGAAATAAAGCAAATCTGGAATTTTTTTCATAACCTCCGTTATATATTTGTAAAATACCTATTTTGAGATCACGAGAAAATACTCCTGACCTCAAAAAGGGTGCCGACTTACAAAAGGGTCGGCAAAATCCTTCTCGTCTTTGTTTCAGTTTCACGATGGACGATCATCGTAACCAGGGGCACCGTTTGCACAATGCTTTGTTTGGATTTTTCCTTTATTGGTCTATATGCCTTCAACTCTCAAGTAATAACACGTTATTACACTTCAGTCAAATCACAGAATTGCCTTCCGAATATTTCCTGGACCGCTCGGCAACCACCTTTACATTTCTTATTGGAACAAGATTCGCAAACCGGAATACTTTTTCTATAATTTTCCATATTTTTACTGTTCCAAATAGAAGATAATTGTTCCTCACGAACATTACCTCGCACATCTCTAAAAGTAGTCGGACATCCTGTTACATCTCCGTTTGCGAGGATAGTAATAAGTTTTTTGCCAGCTTGGCATCCCTCCCAAGGAAATTCGCGCCGCATTGGATGATCATATCCAAAGCAGTTATCCGGTATGATTTCCATGATACCACTAGATTTTCTCTGCCACGAAAGAATCATATTGGCGAGCTTGTCTACAAGTTCATTTCCAATAAACATGGATTTGCCCATATATCCTGTCGGCAATCCCAATTGTACTGACCAAACTGGTATTTTCAATGCATAAAGCATTGAAAACAAGCTGTCCAGATCATTGAAATTTTCCTTAGTAACGGTAGTTATTACTGTACGATAGATTTTACTATCTGCCTTAAGAATGGAAATAATTTTTTCAAAAGACTTACTGCGTCTATTCCTATCATGAGAAGGTTTCATCCCATCAAGACTTAAAGATAACACCAATCTTTCCTTATTCGGGATTAGCTCTAGCATTTCGAGCAAGTGAATCCCGTACCATCCATTGGAAATTTGGCGTACCATCTCGAATCCTTCGATAGCCGCGCAAAGGAGTTCTTGCCAATCACCGCGAGTGGTAAATTCACCACCCGAAAGCACCAGACGTTTAACTCCCAAATCAGAAAGATCCTTGAAAAGAGTAATCATTTCCCCGGTATCCAACTCATTACCACGCTTCGAATGAGGCCCCGACTCAACTCCGCAATGTTTACACATCATATTGCATCGCAGAGTCGTTTCAATTGAAGCAAATTCTGGTTTCATCTTATCCTCCAAGATTTAATCGAGGTTAGAAGTTTTTGAATCATATTTCTCATATTCTCCAGCTCTATAATTTTAATGTTTAATTCATTGATAAGCTGTTCCAGTAATTGAACATGATCATCCTTATTATCGGATTTATTATTCTCATCCTTCTTACCACTGAAGCGAGAACCTCCGCCAGTAATGCTGTTAGTTGAAAACCACATCATCGGCATATAAACGAATAAAGAGAACAAGCGTAACATATAAACCTCCTTATATTTTTATTAATGAACAAAAACGCCTCCAAAGGGAGGCGGGTTTGATTTCAAAGTGTTTTTCAGATCTTACTTTAAAGGCAAACCTGCCTCTCTTTGATGGAGGTAAGTAAAGCCAAAAAAATATGTGTCATTCAAAATAATCATTATTGCTTTATTTTTAATTTTTAGCACAAGTGCGGATAATGTCAATAGCTTGATTGTATTGATTCTTTGTATATGGTAAAATTAAGTAGAAAAGAGGCTAAGAGCTGATTTTTTATTGACTTAAAATGGTAAAAATACAAATAAACAAGGAGACTAAAGAACCCAAAAGAGAGGTTAAAAAAGCCGAAAAACCAAAGGAAGCCGAGGAAAAAATAGAAACAAAAGGCCAGTCTTCCTACGGCGCTAAAGACATATACGTTCTCGAAGGACTGGAACCGGTGAGAAAACGGCCGGGAATGTATATCGGATCGACCGGTGTTGACGGCCTTCATCACTTGATATGGGAAGTAGTCGATAACTCTCTCGACGAAGCCATGGCCGGCTATGCTAAAAACATAACCGTCGAAATGCTGAAGAATAACAGAATAGCTGTCACCGACGACGGCCGGGGCATTCCGGTAGATATCCACCCCCAGACGAAAAAATCGGCTCTCGAAACGGTTCTCTGTACACTCCACGCCGGAGGAAAGTTCGGCGGCGAATCATACAAAGTTTCCGGCGGTCTTCACGGAGTCGGTGTTTCCGTCGTAAACGCTTTATCGACCTGGCTTAGAGTAGAAGTTCAAAGGGACGGCACCGTTTACTTTCAGGAATACAAGCGGGGAGTACC
>JAKAHT010000002.1:10052-39089 GCA_021814805.1 bacterium | reverse complement strand
AAAGAATTTTTAGAAAAACATCCGCAGGATGCCAAAAAAATAATAGAAAAGAACCTGATAGCCGCCAAAGCCAGAAAGGCAGCTAAAGCGGCCAAAGACACGGTTTTAAGAAAGGGGGCTCTTGAAGGCCTGACTCTTCCCGGAAAACTTGCCGACTGTTCCTCGAGGAAAGCGGAGGAATCGGAACTTTTCATAGTGGAAGGAGACTCAGCCGGCGGATCGGCTAAGCAGGGGCGCGACAGGAGATTCCAGGCTATATTGCCGCTTCGCGGAAAAATAATGAACGTGGAAAAATCGAGGATCGATAAAATGCTCATAAACAAAGAAATACGATCTCTCGTTATAGCTCTCGGAACCGCTATATCAGAAAACTTCGACATATCAAAATTGCGATATCACAAGATAGTCATCATGACCGATGCCGACGTGGACGGCGCCCACATAAGGACTCTGCTCCTCACCCTTTTTTACAGGTATTTCCCGAAAATAATGGAGGACGGTTATATTTATATAGCCCAGCCGCCGCTTTACCGCGTACAGAAGGGCAAAGAGTTCCAATACGCCTACAGCGACGCAGAAAGGGACAGCCTGATAAAAAAGATGGGAGGTGAAGGAGTGAATATTCAGCGCTACAAAGGCCTCGGAGAGATGAATCCTTCCCAGCTTTGGGAAACGACCATGGATCCATCGACGAGACTCATGAAAAAAATAACCATAGAAGACGCTTTGGAAGCCAACAAAATGTTCGATGTCTTGATGGGTGAAATGGTTGAACCCAGAAAAAATTTCATCCAAGCGAACGCCGTTTACGCTAAAAATATCGACATATAGCAGATGGTACGCCTGGCAATTTGATTGACACAAAATGGGCTATCTGGTAATATAATTCAGTTCCGTAGATAGCAGGGGTTTTAACGAACTTAATAATCCTGCCGAGGAAATCAACTATAAAGTTGTTCTAATTCTACGGCAAAGGTCGTAGTTTTTTATTGGGCTACGAAATACGAATTTTTACTAATATTTTGCATATTCCTATCTTTTCGTAATTCGTAGAAAAACTCATGAAAACAAAAGCACAAAAAAAGGAACAAATTGAAACCGGCAAGGAAAAAATAGGCAAGAGCGAAACCATAGTCTTCACCGATTTCACCGGGCTTTCAGCCAACGAACTCAACGGCTTCAGAAAGCTCATAAGGGAACTTGGCGGAGTGATGGTGGTCATGAAAAAGAGACTTCTTACTTTGGCCCTCAAAGAAAAAGGCATAGAATTCGATGCCAAGAAACTGGCCGGCCAAACCGGCGTGGTTTTTTCACCGAAAAATTCGGTAGAGACGGCCAATGTGGTTTATAAATTCGGCAAAACCTTCAAATCCAAGAAAATATTCAACATCTTGGGCGGATTCGACTTGAACGATAAAAGGTTTATGGATTCGGCGGAAGTCGAAACTTTGGGACAGCTGCCTTCAAGGGAAGTCCTTTTAGGACAACTTGCTTTTATGCTTACCGTTCCAATTAAAAAAGTTTTGTTTGTTTTGAATGAAAAAGCTAAGCAATCATAAGGTCGCAAAAAAAATAACAAAAAAATGGAAAAATTCAAAGACATAATAGAAAAAATAGAAAAACTTTCCGTAGTGGAACTCGCCGAGCTCGTCAAAGCTCTCGAGGAAAAATTCGGAGTTTCGGCTGCAGCCATGGCTGTGGCTGGATCCGGTAACGGCGCGGGTGGGGGAGAAGCCGAAGAAAAAACGTCCTGGAACGTTCTTCTTAAGATCGGCGGAGACCAAAAAATCAACGTCATAAAAGTCTTAAGAGAAGCCACGGGACTTGGTCTCAAAGAGGCCAAGGATCTCGTCGACGGCGCACCGAAAGTGGTGAAGGAAGGCTTGAAGAAGGAAGAAGCCGAAGAGCTGAAGAAAAAATTGGAAGAAGTCGGTGCTACGGCGGAACTCCAATAATCAGGTATTTTATCTAGGATAAAATCAGCGCCTTGAAAGAGGCGCTGATTTGTTTTAATTTAAGAATACTGGGCGTTTAGTTCAGTGGTAGAACGTTGCATTCACATTGCAAAGATCGCTGGTTCGATCCCAGCAACGCCCACTAAATATGAATTCAGGACCAGAAAAATTCGGGATCACCCCCCAAGAAGTCTTTGAACCGAAAGAAGAACTCAAAAAAATAAGGGAACTGCCCAAAGAAAAAAAGGCGGAATCACTCGAAAGATTTAAAAGGAACCTTAATAACCAAATGGAGGGTCTGGCCGGAATAGAGGAAGAGGTCATAAGAGCCGTCAGAAATAACCCTGACGCTTCGGCGGAAGATATATATAAAGCGGTGGAAAAACTCGGAGCCAAATACGGCATAAATGAGGAGCAAAAAGACATAGCCAAGGAAGTAGCTTTAAAATACGAATACAAACACCAAAAAATCAAAGAAGTCAGAGAAAAATATCCAGAGGACAAAGAACTTTTTAAGGCCTTGTTCGGCCGCTACCCCGAAGGAAATATAGAAATAATAGTGGGACCGATAACCTTTTACATCCGCTGTCAAAACAAGAAAGATTACTCCTTAATCTACACGGAAAATTTCTTCGGTGACGAAGAAAAGGCGGATAGTAAGGAAAAAATGGAAATCAAAAGAAGCGCCGGCATCAGCATAAAATCATCATTGATACCTGATTTAGAAGGAACCGTTACCGCCGAAAAATCGGGGTGGTGGGGATTCAACCATAAGGATTTCGTGGACTCCGCATCTATATACAAACACGAAGAACAGCACGCCATACGCAACCTGTTCGATAAACAAGTCACCGTGTTTTTCTTCCCAAAAAGACTCGAAGCAACCAAAACGGATGAAGAAAAAGAATTGGTCGTCAAAAATTTCTTGAGATTCAAGAGAGAAAAGTTCGACGAAGCGGCTGCCGACGAGATACTGGCCTATTCGACCGACCACACGACGCCTAAGGAAATATATGCGGTCCTCACTAGAAAAGGCGGAAATTACGATTATTTCGACGAAGAAGAAAAAAACAAACTCGAAGCGATGCTGAATTCCGCGAAGGAAGACGGCCTCCTTGGTAAATTAGGAGAAAAATCGGACGAGGATTTCAAAAAGTGGCTTCAAAATCTTGTAAAAGAAATTTACGTAACTGAATACAGCCGGTTAATAATGGACGGGGTGGAGAGTTTGGAAAAACTTCAAAAGATGGGTTATTCCAAACAGAAAACCATATCGCTTTTGACGCACGAACCGCTCTCCCGATGGAAAAAAGTAGTCGAAAGATTACATTGACAATAGACTATTTTAGTTATATAATATAAAAAGATTAAATACGAAAATATTTAGTCTTAAAGGGAGTCTTTAATCACTATTAACAACAAAATATACGGAGGTACTCGTGAAAAGATCTGTAAGCATTCTCGTTGCGGTTATAACCGCAATACTCAACTGGTATGCCTTTGCTCAGATAGGGCATTGGCTTAAACTCCAGGATCCCAATTTCTTCGCTACCGTCATACTCGCAACCGTCGTTGTCCACGAACTGGGGCACCTGATATTTTTGGAAGCTAACGGCATAAAAACCCACCTCATATTCCTCGTGATTATGGGTGGAGCCGTGCCGGACGCAAGCTGCAAAAATAAATTGGACAATCTGCCCTGGTCCAAAAAAGCAGCCATTTATTTGGCTGGCGTTTCCGGAAATCTGATAGTTGTCATAGTATTCGCAATTCTTGCGGCTGCCGGAAATATCACAATAACGCAACTCGAAGGAGTGGTTAACATAAGCGGCAATCTTATACTTTATAATCTGCTGCCGCTATGGATATTCGACGGCGGACATTTCGCCAAAGTTCTCTTCAACAGCATTTCGGAAGACAGGGACGGATACTTCGTGTGGGCGATAGGCATAACATTCTTCATAATGACGATCTTGATGGCTATATTGTCCGCTCAAGTGTTCTTCATGACAGCCATCTGGCTTTTCTGGGGATTGCAATTCCAAGCAAAGCATGACGATCCGGAAGGGAGTTACAACAAGCTCGCCATGACAAAGAATCAGCAAAGAAACTGGGGAATCTACTATGCATTTCTGCTCATCCTGGGATTGGTCTTTATGTCCACAACCAGGGTATGGCTCAAAACATTCTGACCGTCTGAATTTCTGAGAGGAAAGAATTCATATTTTCAAATCCCGGATTCCACGAATCCGGGTTCCTCTTTTTTTTATACCTTGATATTGAAAAGCATCCAAAGTGGGGAACCTAAGAAAGTCAACTGTTGATAACTATCACCTCGGACACCTCATGAAACCTATCTTATCCGCCAGTATGGCGGTTTTTTAATGTTGAGAGTGGTGGTATAATAGTACATAAGAGTGGTGAGAAGTGGATAAACCTGTGGAAAACTCGCCAATCTGGGGATATCTAAATATGATACTGGGAGAATTCAAACATAGCTTGGATATTAAAGGTCGGGTGGCCATACCGGCTAAATTCAGAGAAAAAATAGAGGCCGGGGCCATTATAACGAGAGGCTTGGACAAATGCCTTTTCATGTTCGGTATAAAAGAATGGGAAACGCTCGTACAAAAATTGACGTCGCTGCCATTGGCTCAATCTAACTCCAGAGCGTTTGTGAGATTAATGCTCGCCGGAGCATCGGATGTGACTTTTGATAACCAGGGAAGAATACTGATCCCTGAATATTTGAGAAAATATGCCGGATTAAAGAAACAGGTGGTTTTGACTGGTCTCTACAACAGGATAGAAATATGGGATTCGGAAAATTGGGAAGGATACAAAATAAAAACCGAATCCGCCTCGGATGAAATAGCCGAGAAATTGGGAGAGTTAGGAATTTAGAATGCACGTTCCGGTTCTTTTAAAAGAAACGGTAGGAATACTGGATCCAAAAAAGGGAGAGTTTTTTATAGACGGCACCTTGGGAGCCGGGGGACATTCCGAAGAAATATTAAAAAGAATATCACCCGGTGGAACGCTTCTCGGAATAGACCTCGACCCCGAGATGCTCGAGAAAACCAAAAGAAGGTTCGAAGGTTTGGATTTGGGATCCATGAAAATTTTTACCGAAGGCAATTATGCGGACATACCGAAAGTTATCCAGAGACATCGCTTGCCGAAAGCCGACGGTTTAATCCTGGATTTGGGATTTTCTTCCTGGCACATAGAATCGTCAGGCAGGGGATTTTCTTTCGCCCTCGATGAACCACTCGATATGAGATATAGCCCCAAAATAAATGATCTTAACGCCTACAGCGTAGTCAACGGGGAAAACGAATACGAACTAGCAAAAATAATCTATGAATACGGTGAAGAAAGAAACTCCAGACGCATCTCGAAAGCCATAGTAACGGCAAGGAGAAATAAAAAAATAAGAACTTCCAGAGAACTTTCAGAAATAATCAATTCCGCTTTCGGTGGCCGCCAAGGAAAAATTAATAACGCCACAAAAACCTTCCAGGCTATAAGAATTTACGTAAACGGCGAATTGGAAAATTTAAAAACGGTACTCGAGGAAACGCCGGAAATACTCAAAAAAGGAGGACGGCTGGGAATAATAACTTTTCACTCGCTGGAAGACAAAATAGTGAAGGAAAAATTCAAATCTCTGGAGAAAAAAGGCCAAGCTGAAATTTTAAATAAAAAAGTCATCAAACCGGAACGCGAAGAAATAATAAGAAACCCCAAAAGCCGATCGGCAAAACTTAGAGCAATAAAAATAATATGACAATAATAAGACCATCGATTTATACACAGAACGCACGCTTCATAATGCTTTTACTTTCCTTTATACTTATTTCAGGTGTCTTGTACATTTTCACTTATAACGCTCTTGTAAACGCAAGATACCAGATTTCGAGCTTAAAGGATCAAATAACAAAGGTTACGAACGATAATACCGATCTCAAAAGTCAGATTTTCAAAGTGACCGACCCTAAAGCCCTTGATGCTTTGGCTACGAAATATAATTTGGTTTTGGAAACCAAGCCAGAATATCTTACCGAACATCAATGGGTGTCAGATTTATCATTCTAACAACTCTATTCGGAATACTTTTCGGAATCCTGGGATTCAATTTATACAACGTTCAAATAAACAAAGGATCGTATTACTTGGGGAAAGTTCAGGCCAGGACTGAAAACTCCGCGCAGCTTGAATTGAGACGCGGAGACATTCTTTTGACCGACAGATATGGGAATTCCATACCTGTCGCTTTAAATAAAGATTACCCGGTTATTTATGCCGTCCCCAAAGAAATAAAAGACCCCAAAAGCGAGGCTTTGGCTTTGGCACCGGTAATCGGCGCCACCTCGACCGCTCTCGAAAAAATTCTCAATAATCCCCAAAGCATGTTTCGGATACTAGTCGAAAAAGCGAGCGATCAAATGGTAGGGGCAGTGGACGCTTTGAATCTGGAGGGTATTTATACCGACACCAAACAGTACCGCTATTATCCATTCGGAGAACTTTCTTCCCAAGTAATCGGTTTCGTCGGCATGAATTCCAATACCACCGAACCCATAGGTCTTTACGGTGTGGAGAAATATTACAACGACACTCTGGAAGCTGGTAATGACATAAATCTTACGATAGACAGAAATCTGCAAGTTCAGTCGGAAGACACTCTCCAAAATTTGATTAAAGAACAAAATGCCACCGGCGGGACGATAATAATAGAAGAACCGACGACCGGAAAAATACTTGCTTTAGCCAACTATCCAACGTTCGATCCCAATGCTTACAGCAAATCAGATGTCACTAATTTTTTGGATCCGGCTTTGCAGTACACCTATGAACCTGGCTCCGTTTTTAAATCGATAACCATGTCGGCCGGTATAAACGAGAACATCATCGCCCCGACATCGACTTATGACGACAAGGGATTCGTCGTAATGAACGGTAAAACTATAAACAACTGGGATCATAAAGGAAGAGGGCCCAAGACCACAATGATAAGAGTTTTAGAAGATTCGTTGAACACCGGAGCCGTCTGGGCGGAGCAGCAAATAGGACGCAAAATATTCTACGACTACGTCACAAAATTTGGGTTTGGAACCACGACCGGCATAGACCTGCCGAATGAAGTCTCAGGCAGTTTGAATAACCTGGAGAGAAGAGGAGCTGAGGACATAGATTACGCTTCGGCTGCTTTCGGCCAAGGCATATCTGTAACGCCGCTTCAAATGATAAACGCCTACTCGGCCATAGCTAACGGCGGATTTCTTATGAGGCCTTATGTCAATGCAGAGCTCGGACCTCATACGATAAGAAGAGTGATAAGCGAAAGCACCGCGAAGCAAGTCATTGACATGCTCGTCAAAGCCGTCAATTTCAACAAAGTAGCCGTCATACCCCAATTCGATGTGGCCGGAAAAACAGGTACGGCCCAAATACCCGATCTGGTTCATGGAGGCTACACCGACAAATATATGGATACGTTTATAGGCATAGCACCGGCCTCGAATCCGCGGTTCGTAATACTTGTCAAGCTGGATAATCCCGATTCATATCTGGCCGGAGAATCGGTGGTGCCGGCTTTCAGGGATCTCGCCACCTTCGTGCTTAACTATTACAACGTCGCCCCGGACAATCAAACTAATTTAAGACCCACCCAATAACAATGAAAAAAATACTCTTAAAAATACTGACCGCCTGCCTCAAAAAAATAGCCGCACTTACCATTTCAAAATACAAACCGAGCATTGTGGGAGTGACGGGCAACGTCGGAAAGACTTCGACCAAAACGGCCGTTTTCCAGGTGCTCTCATCGGAAAGAAAAGTGAGAACCGCTTCAAAAAATTTCAACAATGAATTAGGGCTCCCGACAACCATAATAGGAGACTTTAAGGACACGGATGAAAAATTATTCTGGCCGAAAGTTTTGTTCAGGGGCTTGAGTCAGCTCGTAATAAAAAATAAAAACTATCCGGAAATGATAGTTCTCGAGTACGGTATAGATAGACCGGGGGATATGAGCTATCTTTTGAATATCGCGAGACCGGATGTCGGAGTCATAACCGCCATAGGCGATATACCGGTCCACGTGGAATTTTTCGACGGACCGGACGGTATAGCCAAGGAAAAATCAAAACTGATAGCCCAACTCCCTTCAACCGGATTTGCCATACTGAACGCCGACGACTCCCATCTGGATTTTTTTAAAGAACAAACAAGAGGTCATGTCATAACATATGGCTTCGAAAAGAACTCCGACGTTAAAATAACGGCTTTTTCCAACGAGGTTGACGATGAAAATGGCACCGGGTTTATTTCGTTCAAAATAAATTACGGCGGGAGCATGGTACCGGTCAGGATGGAAGGAATGGTGGGACATTCGGCAGCTTATGCCGCGGGGGCTGCAGGAGCGGTGGGACTCATCTTCGGAATGAATCTAGTAAAAATAGCTGAGACTCTGAATAAATACAAAAATCCTCCTGGACGCGAAAGGGTGATTAAAGGAATAAAAAACACAGCCATAATAGACGATTCTTACAATGCTTCCCCTCAAGCCATGGAAGAAGCTTTGGGAACAATGAAAAACATAAAAGCCAAGAGGAAGATAGCCGTTCTCGGAGACATGCTCGAACTCGGACATCACACTCTTGAGGCTCACCGAAAAATAGGCCGGCTCACTCCTAAATCGGCCGACATCCTAATCACCGTGGGACAAAGAGCCAAATCCATAGCCGAAGAAGCTTTGAAAAACGGCCTCGACAAAAGGAACGTATTTTCTACGGAAAATATAAACGAAGCAGCCGAATTTCTTAAAAATACGCTGAAAAAAGGGGATTTGGTACTCATCAAAGGATCCCAATCGGTTAGATTGGAAAAAGTGACTAAACAAATAATGGACGATCCGTTAAGCGCTAAAGATCTACTCGTCAGACAATCTGACGCCTGGCTTGCCAAGCCGGGGATGTACGAATAAGATAATGGTGCGGCCCTATCGTCTAGTGGCTAGGACATATCCCTCTCACGGATAAAACAGGGGTTCGACTCCCCTTGGGGCTACGGGTATAATATAGTCATGTTCAGGAAGAAATCCGTTATCCTCCTCATAGGTTTAAGCATTCTTTTTCTTATAATAACCGCGGGACTCGTCATACCGAAAATCGGAAGCCTCACATATCCTTCCATAATACATTTTGATAAATGGAATGGTGTTAATTTCTTGGGAGACGGGGGAGATTTTTTGGGAATGCTCCTCATTGGCCTCGCGTTTATTGTTATGAATGTGTTTTTAAGCTTCAAGCTTTACCATAAAGAAAGGTTTGTCTCCTATCTTTTTCTTTCAGCCAACATTATCATCTCGATAATAATATTAATATTTGCTTCCGTCGTAATCGGCAATAACTAATATGATCACAACTCTGCTTATAATACTGATACTTTTGATGCTGGGATTTTTAATCGCATCTTTTTTGTTCATAAGAAATTTTAGAAAGCCCAAAGAAAGCGGCCAGGATTTTCTTTTGATCCAAAACCAAATAAACGAGATGGCGAGAACCCTGGATAATAAACTCGCCGAATCCAATAGAACTCTCCAAAGTCAATTTGGAGAGAGCGTTAAAATAGTGAAAGACGTGACGGAGAGGCTGACCAAACTCGACGAAACCAACAAGCAGGTCATAAACTTCGCCGATCAGCTTAGATCTCTCGAAGACATACTGAAGAACCCCAAGCAAAGGGGAATACTCGGAGAATATTATCTGGAAACACTTCTCAAAAACGTCCTGCCTCCGGACGTTTATCAAATGCAATATCCTTTCAAGAACGGGGAGATAGTCGATGCGGTTGTTTTCGTCGGCCGCAAGCCTGAAGAAAAAATAATACCCATTGATTCCAAATTCTCCTTGGAAAACTACAACCGCCTTACGGAAACCAAGGACCCATCAGAGAAAGAACGGCTGGAAAAAATCTTCGTCGCCGACCTGAAACAGAGAATTGTTGAAACTTCCAAATACATCAGGCCGGAGGAGGGCACAACTGATTTCGCCTTCATGTTCATACCCCATGAAGCCATTTATTACGATCTCTTGATAAATAAAGTAGGGGCAGTAACGGAAGATACCGAAAACTTAATACAAAGAGCGGCCGGAAAATATAAAGTGATAATAGTTTCTCCGACATCCTTCCTAGCTTATCTCCAGACGGTTCTTCAGGGACTTCGAGCTTTGAAAATAGAGGAATCGGCTAAAGAAATAAGGAAGAGAGTGGAGGAGCTCGGCAAACACATAGGCACATACGAAACATTCATGAAAAAGCTGGGCAACAATCTCGGCACCACCGTCAATATGTACAACAGCGCTTACAAAGAGTTGGGTAAAATAGACAAGGACGTCCTAAAGATAACGGGCAACTCCAATAAAATGGAACCCTCAAGCGTGGAAGGGCCGGAAGACAACGAATGAATACAAAAAAATTACTCGCTCTGGATCTCAAGTGGAAAAAACTCATAAAACTCGCGGATTTTTTCAGATTCATACCTTTTATCGACTTCGTGGCAGCAACGGGATCGATGGCAGTCGGTAACGTAAACGAAAATTCTGACTTCGATGTCTTGATATCGGTAAGAAGAGGGAGGATTTTTACCGCCCGCTATATGGTCAATTTCTTTTTTTCCATCATACACGGCAGACGCTTGGATGACGTCGAAGGATCAAGTCCCGACAAACTTTGCTTCAACCATTTTATAACCGAGAATACCTGGGAACTGAAACCGTTAAACAGCTACAGTAATGAAATATACAAAAATATGGTGCCTCTTTGGGGCGACGAAGAAAAAATAAAGAATTTCTTGAATAAAAATTCAGCATATGGAGATAGTATGGAAAAACTGACCGAAGACTTGAGATTCAACAGCAAAAACAAGAGTTTCATCGCTAAGCTTATCGAGTTTTTCCTGAAAAATCTTCTCGGAGATTTCTTGGAAAACAAAATAATCGGCCCGATATCCAAAAAAAGACTTGAGAGATATTTGGCAAGTAAATCAAAAGGAGGTAGGGTAATAGTAACCGGCGAAGAATTGGAATTTCATTTCAATCCCAAATAAATGCTCACGGCTATATCTAATCTGGTAATAGAAACCATAAAATATCTGGGCTATCCAGGAATATTTCTTTTAATGACCTTGGAGAGCGTCAATGTGCCCATACCTTCCGAAGTTATAATGCCTTTTTCTGGCTTTTTGGCTCTTCAGGGAAATCTGAATTTTTGGCTGGTAGCTCTTATGGGGACACTGGGAAATCTGGCTGGTTCTTTTTTCTCTTATTTTCTAGCCGAATGGATAATAGAGATGAGAGGAAAATCAAAAATACTTTCAGTGGTGATATCGGAAAAACATCTGAACAAAACCGATATTTGGTTTAAAAAATACGGCTCATTTTCAATATTCATAGGGAGAATAATACCCATAGTGAGAACATTCATATCTCTACCGGCTGGGTTGGGTAAAATGGAAATAAAAAAATTCACCATACTGACATTTCTCGGTTCTTTTATTTGGTCGCTTTTTTTAACATATATCGGCTTTTTTTTGGGAGAAAATTGGACGGTCATAGAGAACTATTTCAGACAGATGGATGTCATAATAGTGGCCGCAATAGTGCTTGGCATAGCTTATTGGCTTGTAAAAATGATGAAAAAACGCTGACTCTTGCAATTTTAACAAAGTGTGTTATAATACAAGCCGTGTGAGTGTGAGATTGTCCTTGTCCTCAAGAATCGGCCGCAAGGCGGAATCGCGGGGAAATTCAAGGAGAGTCCTTCCAAATTCTCCAGCCAGTCATTAGACTGGCTGGAGTTTTTTTTGTATCCTTATATCAGGCGTAAAAAAACCAGTCAGGCCGCCTCTCCGGCCGCTGTTGCGCACTCACACAACAACAAAAATTGGAGGTCACCACTGCGGCCGGAGAGACGGCCTTAAATTATAAAAACTATGTCATTATTGGGAAAAATTTTCGGCGACGGCGATTTGAGCCGTTATAAAAAAATAGTGGAGGAGATAAATCTACTCGAGAACGAGGTGGAGAAACTCAGTCCAGAAGGCTTGAAAGGAGAAATTTTTGAACTTAAGAAAAAAATAGCCGATGGCACAAGTCTTGATGAGGTGCTGCCTCGTTCTTTCGCTCTCACAAGAGAAGCCTCCAAAAGAACCCTCAAACAACGTCATTTCGACGTCCAGCTCATGGGCGGCATAACTCTCCATGAGGGGAAAATAGCCGAAATGAGAACCGGGGAAGGAAAAACATTGGCCGCAACATTGCCCGCCACTTTAAATGCTTTATCTGGAAAAGGCGTCCATGTTATAACGGTCAACGACTACTTGGCCAAGAGAGATACTGTTTGGATGGGGCAGATTTACGACGCTTTGGGACTTAAGGTGGCCTGCTTGGTGCATGATGCTTCTTATATTTACGATCCTTCTTTCCTGGGAGAAGAAAAATCAGACGAAGAAAGAGATGCTCTCGGGAGCTTCAAGGTGGAAGAAAAATTCTTGAGACCCGTCTCAAGAAAAGAAGCTTATGAATCAGATATAGTTTACGGCACAAACCATGAATTCGGTTTTGATTATCTGAGGGATAATTTAATATTAAGGACCGGGGACAGAGCCCAAAGGGGGCATTATCACGCCATAATAGATGAAATAGACAGCATATTGATAGATGAAGCCAGAACGCCGCTCATAATAGCCGGCCCCGACGAGGAGTCAAGCGAATATTACAAAGTCTTTGCCAAGATAGTTTTGAATCTCGAACCGGAAACGGACTATTCCGTCGATGAAAAAATGAGGACGGTGAGTATAAACGAATCGGGAATAGAAAAAGTGGAGAAACTGGCCGGCGTCGGAAACATTTATGCTCCAGAAAATTCCCGTCTGGTTCATTTCCTTCAAGAAAGCTTGAAAGCCAAGGCCCTTTTTAAAAAAGACAAAGATTACATAGTCAAAAACGGCGAAGTAATAATAGTCGACGAGTTCACAGGACGAATGCTTCTTGGCCGACGATATTCCGGTGGTCTTCATCAAGCCATAGAAGCCAAGGAAGGCGTTAACGTCAGAAAAGAAGACCGAACGTACGCCCAAATAACCATTCAAAACTATTTCCGTCTCTACGAAAAAATATCCGGCATGACCGGAACTGCTCAAACTTCTGCGGAGGAGTTTCATAAGGTTTACAAACTGGACGTGATAACGGTTCCGACCAATAAAAAAATGGTAAGAGAAGACCTTCCGGATAACATTTATAAAACCAAAAAGGCCAAATATGAGGCGGTGGTCAAAGAAATAAAAGAACAGACAAGCAAAGGCAGGCCGGTTTTGGTCGGTACAACCTCGATAGAAAACAATGAAATAATTTCTTCTTATCTTTCCAAAGCCGGCATAGCTCATGAGGTTTTGAACGCTAAGAACCACGAACGTGAAGGAGCAATAATCGCCCAGGCCGGAAAATCCGGAGCGGTAACGGTTGCTACCAATATGGCCGGACGAGGTGTCGACATAATACTCGGCGGAAATCCGCCCGATGAAAAAGAAACGGAAAAAATAAAACAATCCGGCGGTCTTTTCGTTTTAGGCACCGAACGACATGAAGCGAGAAGAATAGACAACCAGCTCCGCGGCCGAGCCGGACGCCAGGGCGACCCGGGCTCTACTCAGTTTTTTACATCTCTTGAAGATGACCTGATGCGCATCTTCGGCGGCGACAGAATAAAACGCCTGATGGAAACGCTGAATTTCCCGGAAGATATGCCTATCCAATCAAAGACCGTCGTTAAGGCCATCGATCAAGCTCAAATAAAAGTGGAAGGAGCCAATTTCGACATCAGACAGCATTTACTGGACTTTGACGATGTGTTGAATAAACAGCGTACCGCCATATACACCAGGCGATCAAAGACACTCGAAGCCGGAGAAAACAATGAAATCCTTCCTATAGTGAAAGAAATGGTGGAAAATTTCGCCTCTGAAACGGCCGCTAAATTGAGGCAAAATCAAGAAATGAGCGCCGAAGAAAAAGAAAAAGCTGAGAAGCAAATAGCCGATATGGAAGAAAAAATTTCCAAGATGCCCGAAAAAATAGACCAAAGAAAATCGGTCATCATAGCGGAACAAATAGTAAGAATCACCGATGCTCTTTGGGTGGATCATTTGGAACAGCTCGACGGCTTAAGAGAATCAGTCAACATCAGAGCTTACGGCCAGCACGATCCTTTGGTTGAATACAGAAGAGAAGCTCATATTTTATACCGCAATCTTCAAAGTTCGGTAGAATCATTGATTTACGGCATAATTTTCCAAATATTCGAAATGGACCTCAATAAAATAGCCGCTGCACCCGCGGAAAAAGCCAAGACTCAAACGCCGCCCGAATACAAAGAAATAGGCAGAAATGATCCTTGTTGGTGCGGCAGCGGTAAAAAATTCAAGAAGTGTCACGGTGCATAAAATTCAAGATGAAGAAAAAACAACTAACTCTTTGCGTTGTATATGAGCACCCGAGAATACTTCTCGGTATGAAAAAGAGGGGATTCGGTGCCGGTAGATGGAATGGTTTCGGAGGAAAACTTAAAGAAGGCGAAACTGTAGAAGAAGCCGCAAAAAGGGAATTGACCGAAGAAGCTTTTATCTCCGCCGAAGAACTGGAAAAGCGGGGATTAGTGGAATTCGAATTCGTCGGAAATCCTGAAATACTTCAGGTTCACATCTTCAACGTGAAAAAATTCAGCGGTCTTCCGAAAGAAAGCGAAGAAATGAGACCTCAATGGTTCGATATAAACGAGATTCCCTACGATTCCATGTGGCCAGACGACAAGCATTGGCTGCCTCTTTTTCTCCATAACAAGAAATTCAAAGGTAAAGTCCTATTCGATAAAAACGACTCCATAATAAGCCACGAATTTTTAGAAATAGAAACATTCGATGAAAAATAACCTGCCGCCGTTTTCCGAGGCGGCTAAGAATTTAAAACCCGGCATCTACGAACATTTCAAGCCAGAGCATCACAAATACCGCGTCTTAGGCGTCGGAAGGAACAGTGAAACATTGGAAGAAGAAGTCATTTATCAAGCCCTTTACGGAGAAAAAAATATTTGGATTCGCCCGCTTCAGATGTTTCTCGAAGAAGCGGAAATAGACGGAGAGAAAGTGCCGCGATTCAAATACATAGGCGAATAAATGAAAAGAGGATTATTAATTATATTCACAATACTCCTCGCAATTGCGGCGGCAGGTTATTTTTCATTTATCAGCGCACCTGGGAGCGACAGCACCTCTCAAAGATTCGTCGTATCTCTCGGCGAAGGAAGATCAGCAGCGATAAGAGATATCATAAACCAAGGTTTCGCGAAAAATGACATCGGCTTAGAGATAGCCATGGCTTTTTATGGATTTCCGAATATAACTCCGGGCGGATATAAAATATCCAAAAATATGAACGTCTTCGATATCATTTCAGTTTTAAAAGCCGGTCCTTATATGAAATGGGTCGTCGTGCCGGAGGGTTTGAGGAAAGAAGAAGTGGGAGCGCTGCTCGCTCAAAATCTTGGATGGAACAGTGAAACCGAAAACGAATTCTTGGACGCCTATAAAACCTCGGGCGGCAACGATTACAAAGAAGGGGTTTATTTCCCGAGCACCTATCTTTTGCCTTTATCAGAAAATGGTACTCAAATAGCCCAGAGATTCATCACTGAGTTTAATGAAAGTTTTGCGCCATATGCCAAAGAGGCCGCCAAAGAAAATATAAAATGGTCCACGGCACTCAAGGTGGCTTCAATAATACAAAGAGAAGCGGCCGGTGCAAGCGATATGACTCTGATATCCGGAATAATATGGAACAGATTGCTTAAAAATATGCCGCTCGACATCGATGCGACCGTGGAATATGCAAGAGGCGACACGGGCGACGGCTATTGGGCACCGCTTACGGCAGGCGATCTCAAAATTGATTCGCCGTACAATACTTATCTCCACAAAGGACTGCCGCCGACACCGATTGCAAATCCCGGAATATCAGCCATAAGCGCAGCCTTAAATCCGGAAACGACAACTTGCTTTTATTATCTCCACGATTCCAATAAAAACATTCACTGCGCGGATACTTACGCCGGACAAGAAGCTAATATCCAAAAATACCTCAAATGAAAAATCGCACCAAAGTGGGAAACAAACCTGGTAATCCGGCCTACCGGACTGGGAGCGTTTTCCGCTACAAACAATATCTTAAAGTAAAAAAATCCAAATCCGAAATAGGACGTCATTTGAATCATTCTGAATTTAAGTCTAAAATCTAACGAATGAACGGAAAATTATATGTAGTGGCGACGCCGATAGGCAACTTGAACGACGTAAGCGACAGGGGAAAGGAAACTCTTTCCAGGGTCGATTTGATACTCGCCGAGGATACGAGAGTCACAAAAAAACTCTTAAACCATTTGGGAATTAAAAAACCAATGTGGCGATACGACGAGTACGCCAAAGACGACTTATATGAAAGAATCTTGGAATTTTTGGGAGCCGGAAAGGAAATAGCCATGGTGACCGACGCCGGTACTCCCAACATAGCCGACCCCGGTTCCAAACTTGTATCTTTTATAAGAGAAAGAGTACCTCAAATAAAAATCATACCCGTACCCGGTCCCTCAGCTATAACCGCCGCTCTCTCAGTATCAGGACTAAACGCCAACAATTTCGTCTTCGTGGGTTATCCACCTCATAAAAAGGGTAGGCAGACATTCTTTAAAAAAATTAAAGAGATGGAAATAAGGCCGGTAATCATGTACGAATCACCTCATAGGCTTCAAAAAACTCTCGGAGATATGGAAAAAATATGCGGATTGGGACATCCGATAGTTATAGCCAAAGAACTCACCAAGGTACATGAAGAAATTTGGAGCGGCGTAATCGAGGAGGCCGGAAAACATTTCGGCGGGGATAGAGGCAAGGGGGAGTTCGTGATTATTATTCCTTAGTTCATGAGCTACAAAGGGAAAAGGACTTTAGATTTGATAGTCGCCGTACCGGCGTCAATCTTCACTTTCATCATTACGCCGTTTTTGGCACTTGCCATAATACTCGATGACGGACTTCCGGTATTTGTAAGACTCGACAGGATGAGCAACGGGAAAACAATAAAAGTCTGGAAATTCCGCTCTATGATCCGGGGCGCTCACGGCATGAAAAAAGACTTGGAGAAAATGAACGAAAGAAAAGATGGTCCGCTTTTTAAAATAAAAAACGATCCTCGGCTGACAAGAACGGGAAAAATGCTGAGGAAATTCAGACTCGACGAATTTCCGCAGATCTGGAACGTCCTCACGGGAGACATATCACTTGTCGGCCCAAGACCTCATGAACCGGGAGAAATACTGAAATACCCGGAAGAATTCAAAAAACTCACTCTTGCCAAATCAGGACTTACCGGCCTTTCCCAGGTCATGGGCGCCTCGAAACTGCCTTTCAAAAAAGAAGTTGAATTTGATATTTATTATGTCGACAATGAATCATTTTTGATGGATCTTAAAATTCTTTGGAAGACGATTGTTATATTTTTTTCCGATCCCACAGGCATCTGACCCTCTTTATCCCATTTTAAATGGAAAATCGAGAAAATTTGGGATAAAATGAAGTCTAATGAAAGTCGCTATTCTCCATGATTATTTGAATCAATTCGGGGGGGCAGAGAGGGTCTTAAAGGTGATACTCGAAATATTTCCCGAAGCTGACATTTACACTCTTCTTTACGATAAGGAAAAGACCAACGGCCTCTTCGATAAAAATATAAAAAAGACCAGTTTTTTGGACATTCCTTTCGTGAGGAGTCACCACCGCATGTTCATACCCTTTATGCCTCTTGCTTCGAACCTCCTGACATCAAAAGAAGATTACGACCTGGTTTTCTCATCCACCGCCGGCTACGGTAAGGGTTTCAACGTGAAAGGCGGCTATCATATAAGCTATTGCCACACGCCTTTGAGATACGCTTGGGAAATAGATTATCTGAAAAACTTATCTTTTTCTCCTAAAGAATTATCCAACCTCATAGCTTATCCGATAGCCAAATTCATGAGGAACTGGGACAAAAATGCTTCCAAGTCAGTCAATTTATTCATAGCCAATTCCAGTTTTATAGCCGAAAAAATAAAATCATACTACGGCCGGGATGCCGTCGTCGTGAATCCGCCGGTGAATTTAAAAACATTTTTCCCGGAAAGCGATGCCATGAAGAAAGATTATTATCTTATGGTCGGCAGACTTCTTTATTACAAGGGATTCGATACCGGCATAGCCGCTTTTAACAGAATGAAATATCCATTGAAAATAGTGGGTCGAGGACCAGAACTCGATAAACTCAAAAAAATGGTTAAATCTCCCAATATAGAATTCATAACCGAAGCGAGCGACAAAGACTTGAGAAAGCTGTATTCCAACGCCAAAGCGCTTATATTCCCTCAAATAGAAGATTTCGGACTCGTCGCGGCCGAAGCAGAAGCTTGCGGCACTCCGGTCATTGCTTACGAAAAAGGGGGAATAAAAGACATTGTGACAAACAAGAAAACGGGTCTGTTTTTCAGTGAACAAACTCCGGAAGCCATAATCGAGGCTGTTAAGGATTTCGAAAATATGCACTTTCCAAGGAATCTGATAGCCAAATCGGCCGAAAGGTTTTCCAAGGAAAATTTTATGAAGAACATCCTTAAGGTGATGATGGATTACGGCATAAGAGTATAAAAATGAGAATATTCATTGACACAAGGGCGCTTGATGCCGGAATAATTTCCGGAATTCCCGCTTATGCCGGAAACCTCATAAAAAATTTAACCGAAGAATATCCTTCCAATGAGTTTATTTTTTTCTCTAACAGCTTTAAAAAAAGAAAGCTCGATCCCGAAAGAAAAAAAATCGGCGGGAACGGGGTATGGACAGACTATCGGATACCCAACAGGCTTCTTGATCTCTCCTCCCATATCCTCGATTTTCCCAAAATAGACAAGCTTATAAAAGCCGATGTTTATTGGAGCCCTCACTTTCACATCTTGGCTTTTAAAAACCAAAGAAAGCACGTTTTGACCATTCATGATTTGTCGCCTTTGTTCTACCCGGAATATTTTCCGTGGCGGAAAAGATTGTGGCATTGGCAGCAAAACTACAAAAAACAAATAAAGACTGCCGGCCATATAGTTGGGGTTTCCGAATTCACGAGGGACACCATACTCGAAACTTTCAATTTGCCGGAAAGCAAAGTTTCCTCGATATATTCCGGCGTGGATGATTTTTATAAAAAATTGCCGTCGGCAGACGATAATCTTGCCAATTTCAAAAAGGAGAAAAAACTTGATGGACCATTTGTTCTTTACGTGGGGACACTGGAACCCAGGAAAAATATAACTGGCTTGATCAAGGCCTTCAATCTCCTGAAACAAAATGGGAAATTCAAAGACTTAAAGCTCGTACTGGCCGGTGATAACGGCTGGCTCTATGAAAAGATACTGCGGGAAATAGACCTTTCGCCCCACAAGGAAGATATCGTCCGCTGGGGTAGAGCCGAAAAGAAGGATCTTTTGTATCTTTATAACTCCGCATCGGTCTTCGTTTATCCTTCATTTTTCGAAGGATTCGGATTTCCTCCTCTCGAAGCTCAAGCTTCGGGAATACCGGTTGTTTCTTCCGACAGATCGTCACTCCCAGAAATACTCAAAGAAAGCGCCATACTCGTCAATCCCTGGAAAACCTACGAACTCAGTATGGCAATGGAATTGGTTTTGTTGGAGAATAAAACAAGGGAGAGTTTGATAGAATCCGGCTATCGAAATATCCAAAGATTCAACTGGAAAAATACCGCCGCCGGATTTATGAAACTTTTCGAGCAAATTAATTCCAATGGCTAAAAAAATCGTACCTAAAAAGAATATCGAGCCGGTATTGGTTGACGTCAAAAAGCCCAATTTCAATTATGAACACCTGGAAAAATTTGAAAAAATAGACCTCACCAAGATACCGCAGAAAAAGAAAAGCCGGTTCTCCGTCTTTAAAAAAACCGTTCTGGTTATTTTCCTTATAGGGCTTGTGGGAGTTCTTTCGTTTGTCGGAATAACTTTCGCCAACTTAAGACAAATGAAAGACATGGTGTCAAAGAGCGGATCGGAGATAGTCAGGAATTTCAGTTCATCGGTTGGAGCCTTAAAAAATTTTGAACCGCAAACAGCTTCAACCTACCTTGAGGAAAATACCAAATCGCTGGCCAACATAAACGATTTGATCCAAAAAGGCATCGGGCAAACAGTTTTTGATACGGTCAGTAACTTCATACCCATAGTAAAAGAGGCTTTTGGATTGGTGGGGCAGGTATCCAATCTTAATATGAAGTTTCTCGATCTCACGAACGCCGTCGGAGATCTGGAGAAAAACGGCTTTCAATATTTCAGAAACGACGGCAAATCTCTAATAGCCGATCTGGAGAAAATCCACGATTCAATACAATATTTGAATTCGCAGGCGGAAAACATAAAGAATACAACGTCGTACTTGAAAAGTATGTCGAGTTTCTTCGGCAATCTCGACACGAGTGTGGGAAATGATTATTTAAAATACAGCTCCGAACTTTACGGGTTGGATAACGTCCTTTCAAGCCTGATAAATCTTCTAAACTCGAGCACGCCGAAGCATATAGTGATACTTTTCCAGAATCCGGCTGAAATAAGACCAGGGGGAGGTTTTATAGGCAGCTACGCGGATATAACGATTCAAAACGGACAGATGCAGAATATGGACGTGCGGGATATTTACGACCCGGACGGACAGCTCGCCTTGAATATCGTTCCGCCGGAAGAACTTCAGGCTACGACTCCCAATTGGGGAGCCAGGGATTCCAATTGGTTCTTCGATTTTCCGACATCGGCCAAGACGGCTATAAATTTTCTCGACGCGTCCAAGATGTACTCCGACAAGAATATCAGATTCGACGCTTTGATAGGCATAAATATCAACGTTGTAAACTCCTTACTCGACATAACCGGCCCGATAGATATACCGGGTTATATGACCGTAAACTCATCTAATTTCCTGGAAGAAGTCCAGAAAGAAACCGAATCAGGAAGCGACAAGGCCGCCGGCCAACCCAAGAAAATACTCCAAGTTTTAGCTCCGATTCTTATGGAGAAACTCTCCAGCTTATCTTCCGATCAAAAAACATCTCTTATAAACGCTTTAAAAACCAGGCTTGATAAAAAGGATATAATGTTTTACTCAACCGATCCGGTTATAGAAAATTACCTCGATTCGGCCGATTTGAATGGAGCTGTTTATAATCTTCCAGACGGTTTCTGGGGAAGCTATTTAGCTGTCGTGAATGCGAACGTGGCCGGAGGCAAAAGTGATGCTTTCGTCTCGGAAAACGTCAATGCTAAAGTGGATATGGACGTAAACGGCAACACCTTCACTAATTTAGGCATAACGAGAACTCACACGGGCAATACTCAAAAAGACTCTTGGTGGAAAGCCACCAACAACGACTTCATTCAAATATTCACCGAACCCAACTCCACCCTCGTCGACATAGAAGGCAATGACATAAGGAAAAAATATAACACTCTGGATTATGCCAATTCCACCTACGCCATAAATCCCGACTTGGCGGCCATTCAATCAAATGAAGTTTTCCTGTCGAACTTCAATACCTGGCAAAGATCAGAATTCGGCAAAAACGTCTACGGCACTTGGCTTATGACCAAAGCCGGTACGACAAGAACTTTAACTGTAAGATACCAATCTCACTATAATTCCAAAATTCTGATGCCCGGGCAGAAATATACCTTCATATTCGAAAAGCAATCCGGCGTCGACGCGAGCCTGGATTTGACGATTAACGCTCCCTTCAAATATTATTGGTTGGAATCCAATTCTCCGGTCTTTACTTATCACTCCGACGATCCGGACAAGAGAACGATAATCACCTTGACTTTGGGATATCAAAGCGAATAAACAATGAATTCCGAAAATAATGGATACTAAAAACATCAGGAATTTTTGCATCATTGCACACATCGACCACGGGAAATCCACCCTGGCCGACCGCTTCCTCGAAACAACGGGAACGGTAGATTCAAGGCACATGCATGCCCAATATTTGGATCAGCTGGATCTTGAGCGCGAAAGGGGAATAACCATAAAAATGGCACCTGTCAGGATGATATATCATCCGGAATTAGGAATTTCGAATTTCGAATTTCGAGACAAAGAAGACAATCCTGCTGCCACTCAAAATTCAAAATTAAAAATTAAAAATTCAGATTCAGAATATATTCTGAACTTGATTGATACTCCCGGACACTCCGATTTTGCTTATGAAGTATCGAGAACCCTGACGGCTGTCGAAGGAGGAATACTTCTCGTCGATGCCACTCAGGGAATACAGGCCCAAACTCTCTCTAATTTCAAATCGGCCAAAGAAGCCAATTTAAAGATAATCGGTGCCATAAATAAAATAGACCTCTTTAAAAACAAGGACGAATCGCTTCTTCATGAACTCCGGTATGAAGTAGCTCTCCTCCTCGGTGTCAGGGAAGAAGACATATTTATGGTTTCAGCCAAAACCGGCGAGGGGGTAAAGGAACTTTTGTCGGCTGTCATAGAAAAAGTGCCGCCGCCGAGATACGAATCTTCCAACTTAAACAAGGCTCTCGTTTTCGATTCTTTCTACGACGACCATAAGGGGATAGTAGCCTCGGTGAGGGTTTTTGAGGGCGAATTCAAGCGTGAAGACGTTATAGTGATGGCTTCCAACGGCACGTCGGTCAAAGCCAAGGAAGTCGGCTATTTTTCTCCGCAGGTGAAACCATCGGAAAAAATAAAAAGCGGCGAGATAGGCTATATAGCGACCGGCATAAAGGATACCTCTCTCATAAAAATAGGCGATACCGTCTTGAGCTCCAAATTTGAAATCAGAGATGCGAAATCTTTGGCTCTGCCGGGTTACAAAGAACCAAATCCCGTGGTTTTCGTTTCTTTTTATCCCGAGGATGCCGACGACTACGACAATTTGAAACGAAGTTTGGAAAAGCTCCACTTGAATGATTCGTCTCTCAAGATAGAACCGGATCAAAATGAAATATTAGGCAGGGGTTTTAAGGTCGGGTTCTTAGGTAAACTGCATTTCGAAATAACCGCCGAAAGGCTCGAAAGAGAATTCAACGTGAGTGTGGTTAGCACTTTTCCGTCGGTTGCTTATAAAATAAAGAACAAAGGCCAGTGGGATTTTATCATCAAACCGGAGGATCTGCCGAACGAATACGAAGAAATATGGGAACCGGTAGTTAAAATAAACGTTCTCGTGCCTTCCGCCTATTTAAGCAATGTCATTTCACTTCAAGGCAAATTCAGGATGAGCAACGTAACAACCAAGACTGTTGGAAACGCTGTAGATATCGAAGCCAGGATGCCTCTCTCTGAACTCATAAGCGATTTCGATGATCAGCTCAAATCGACGACTTCGGGATACGCTTCGTTCAGCTACGAGTTTTCCGATTATGAAAGAGCGGAAATAGTGAGAGTGGACAGCTTTGTGGCCGGGGAACCGGTGCCGGGGCTTTCGAGATTTTTTCCCAAGGAAAGCGTAGAAAGAGAATCCAGAAAAATGGTGGAGAAGCTCAAGGAAACGCTCCCCAGGCAGCAATTTTCACAGGCCATACAAGCCAAAATAAACGGCAAAGTGATAGCGAGAGAAGACATACCGGCCTTAAGGAAAGAACTGGGTAATTTCGGCAAGAACGGGGGGGACCGATCAAGGAAAATGAAACTCTGGGCCAAGCAAAAAAGGGGAAAAGAAAAACTAAAGACCATGGGCAAGGTAAGGATACCGCCCGAAATATTCAAGGAACTCATAAAAAAATAACCCGGCTTTTAGAAAGCAGAGCTAATGGTGTAGAATAAGGATAATGAAATCCTGGAAAGTGATAGTTTTTGGAATAATTTTCTGCATCATTGGTTGGGGATTCATAAATTTATGGAACGCCAAAAAGAAAGCGGCCGGAGAAGCAGAGAGTCTTAGAAATAACTTAAATCAGGTTCAAGAAGAAAATAAAAATCTTAATTCAGAGCTTCAGTATTTCCAAAATCCGGACAACTTAGTGAAAGAGTTGGAATCCCAGACAAACTACAAAAAACCTGGCGAGAAGGTTATAATAATCGTGCCCGGAACGACCAGTACGGCAACTTCTTCAACAACGAGTACACAGTAAAAAGCGGGATTGGTTTAGTGGCAGAACGCGACCTTCCCAAGGTTGAGACACGAGTTCGATTCTCGTATCCCGCACAAAGTAAAAAGCCCGGCTTTATGCCGGGCTTTTTTCATTCTTGTAAGTGGGATACGAGAATCTGAGCGGGGGTAGGGAGAATAAATTACCTTTTCTAATGAGCCTTTTTATTGCACAATATTCTTATGCCAGATGAGGAAAATAATTTTTGTACCATTTATTTAGTTCGCCACGGTCAGGCAGAAGGGAATGCCAAAGGCATACTTATGGGTCATATCGACCTGCCACTAACGGAAAAAGGCAAACTTCAAGCGAGAGAGGTAGGAGAAAAACTTAAAGACATTCATTTCGATGCAGCTTATTCTTCAGATTTGACAAGAGCCCGTCAAACAGCCGAATTAATACTCCTTGAAAGAAAACTCGTCATTCAAACTTCCAGATTAATTAAGGAGAGAAGCTACGGCGTTCATGAGGGAAAATCAAGAGAAAAATATATAAAAGATACCGAAGAATTCCATAAAAACTTGGAAGAACTGATAAAAGCAGGACAGAAAGTGTCAAAATATCCAGACGGAGTAGAAAGTGACGATAGCATATCAAGCCGAATGATTACTTTTATAAGAGAAATTGCAGTGGCTAATCCAAATAAAACAATATTAGCCGTAACACATGGAGGCATTTTAAGAAGTTTCCTGATACGCATAGGTTTTGTAAAAGAAGAAGAGTTTCCGCTCCTAGGTTCATTGGATAATGGAGCCTTTGTAAAGCTCTTAAGTGACGGGACAGACTTCGTAATTAAAGAAACTAGCGGAGTTCACATAATCCACAATTAAACTGATATTGAATATTCTATAATTGTTTCTATGGATAACTTAGTACCGAAGAGAATGTTCTTCACAAAGGGAGTGGGTCGCCATAAAGAATATTTGCAATCTTTCGAGATGGCCCTTAGAGATGCCGGGATCGCCGAATACAACCTCGTGCAGGTAAGTTCGATATTTCCGCCGAACTGCAAGCGGGTTTCCAAAGACGAAGGAAAAAAACTTTTAAATCCGGGTCAAGTGGTTTTCTGCGTTATGGCAAGAAACGCCACAAATGAACCAAATAGATTGGTTGTTTCATCAATCGGCCTGGCTCAACCAACAGACACTAATCAATACGGCTATCTTTCCGAACATCATTCCTTCGGAGAGACAGAAGAAAAGGCGGGGGAATATGCCGAAGATTTAGCAGCGACCATGCTCGCATCGACCTTAGGGCTCGAGTTCGATCCAAATGCGGCTTGGGACGAACGGGAACAAGTTTATAAATCGTCCGGCAAAATATTCAAAACAACGAACATCACCCAATCGGCGGAGGGACACAAGGATGGTCTTTGGACCACCGTAGTCGCCGCCGCCGTTCTTATTTTCGAATAGATGCCGATTACAGCTTTATTATTGACTAAAAGCATTACTTATTTTATAATATTACCGGCTTTATAAATAATTAAATATCTACTAACAAACTAAAGAAAGGATAAAGTAGTGAAAAGGATTACTACTCTTTTTATCGTGTTTTTACTTTTGGGATCCGCCGATTTCTTATCAGCTCAACAAAGGATCATTGCCAAAGCCTCTAAGAGTCAATTGGAGTCTATAGGCATAACCAAAAGCGAAGGTGCCATACCAGACTGGCGAGTTTTCTCATCAACTGACACCACGGTCATTGAAAGGCTAAAAAACGCAGGTATATATTCCGAAGTTGATTACAAAGCCAAGCTCTGCAGCGGAATTTCCGGCATGCAGTGGTGGCTCACCGGCAACAACAATCTCTGGAATGGAAATTTTTCAAACGCTTGGAATATAACCACCGGCAGTTCAAAAGTTAAGATAGGCTTAATAGACTCCGGAAGCCCCCTGAAAGACGGCCTTTGGACGAATCCGGGACTCGACAGTTCAAGATTCATAGTTGGTCCGAGTTTTATCGACATAACCACTCAAAGTTATGCTGATTCTGACTGGGCTAATACAGACTATGAAGGCCACGCGACTCACGTAGCCGGTATAATAGCCTCTCTGCCGAACGACAGTGTTGGCATAGAGGGAATAGATCAAAAATGCACAATCGAAATCTATAAGGCATTCAACATCGGCGGATGGGGATATTATTCATCCATAGCCAATGCTATTTACCGCGCAGTCAAAGATTCCTGTCGGGTGATAAATATGTCATTCGGCGGACCGTACTATTCGAGAATGCTCGAGGATGCCGTAAAGTATGCCGCCGACAACGGGGTACTCTCTGTGGTATCAGCCGGCAACGACGGCGCGGAAGTCCAAAGCTTTCCGGCATTCTTTAATAGGTTTTCAACATACGAAAACGGAGGCCTGCCGGGAATAATAAGCGTCGGTTCCGTGAATATGAATGGAAACGTTTCTGTTTTTTCTGACAGAGGATACTTCACTGACATTTACGCCCCCGGCGGAACTGGTGTAAGCTGGCCAGCTGATTCAAGCGATATTTTAAGCACTTGGCCGACCTATTTCGTGTCATTAGACGACACGACCAACGGAAAGAAAATGCCAATGCTCTACAATTATCTCGCCGGCACTTCAATGTCGGCTCCGATGGTGACGGGAACCGCGAGTCTCATGCTTTCGGTAAACCCGGAACTCAACGGAAGCGAACTAAGGGAAATAATATGCGCCACTGCCGACACTCTGATGACTGTAGACGGACCGGTGCCGATACTCGATCCGGAAAAAGCGGTAGAAACCGCCAAAACATTCAATGCCGTAACAACTGTGAACGGTTACAAAAACCCGCCTTCGGAGTTTAAGCTCAAACAAAATTATCCCAATCCTTTCAATCCCACCACGACCATAAGTTTCACGACTCCAAAGAGCGAACGCGTAAGACTCGAGATTTATAATACGCTAGGTCAGAAAGTTTCAACGCTCTTCGACGGAGCATCTTCCGGTCAGAGACAAATCGTCTTCAACGGTTCAAAATTGTCCTCGGGAATATATTTTTATTCTTTGGAGACAAATGGAACAAAAATCATAAAGAAGATGATCTTGGTGAAATGACATTTTTCAGGCTCCGATGCTTTTTGTGTCGGAGCCTGAATTCTTATATATTAAATACGTAATGTTCGAACTTATATCCAAAAACAAGCCGGCCGGCGATCAACCTCAGGCTATCGAGAAACTAGTAGCCGGCCTTAAAAAGGGCTATAAAGACCAGACTCTTCTCGGCGTTACGGGAAGCGGCAAGACATTTACCATCGCGAATGTCATAGAACGCATCCAAAAACCGGCTCTTGTCATTGCTCACAACAAAACTTTGGCCGCCCAGCTCACGAACGAGCTCCGAGAACTTTTTCCGAAGAACTCGGTGAATTACTTCGTTTCGTACTACGACTACTACCAGCCCGAGGCTTATCTTCCGACCTCGGATACGTACATCGGCAAGGAAGCGATGATAAACGACGAAATAGATAAACTCCGGCACGCCGCAACAGCGGCGCTTCTCACAAGGAAAGACGTCATAGTCGTCGCATCCGTTTCATGCATTTACGGCCTGGGGGCTCCCGAAGCTTACGCCGAAAACATAATCAAATTGGAACCCGGCCTGAAAATAGAAAGAGCGGAGCTTATAAAAAAACTGGTCGAACTCCAGTTTACAAGAACAACGAGCGACCTTAAGAGGGGGACCTTTCGGGTTAGGGGCGATAACTGGGAGATAATGCCGCCGGGCATTGAAAATATCTATAATCTGGAAATAAAAAACAGCCTGATAGAAAAAATATACGAGATAAACCCCGTGGAGGGATTTAAACCGGGGAAAACCCAAACCGTCGACGAAGTCTATATCGCCCCCGCCAAGCATTTCATAACACCTCCAGAGGACAGAGAAAGAGCGCTGAAAGAGATTGCCGCCGAACTTAAATCCCAGCTCAAAAAATTCGAGAAGGCTGGTAAACCCCTCGAAGCAGAGAGGCTGGAAAGAAGGACCAAAGCCGATATGGCCATGATAAGGGAGGTTGGTTACTGTAACGGCATAGAAAACTACTCGCGTCATCTTTCCGGACGAAAACCGGGAGAGCCGCCGGATACGCTTCTTGATTATTTCCCTAAGGATTTTTTGACAGTCATAGACGAATCCCATGTAACCATCCCGCAACTCGAAGGGATGTACCACGGGGACGCTTCACGCAAGAAGACATTGATAGAGTACGGTTTCCGGCTGTCTTCTGCCGCCGACAACAGACCATTAAGGTTTGAGGAATTCAAAAAGAAAATACATGAGAGAATATTCATGTCGGCGACGCCGGGACCTTATGAGAAAAAAGAAAGTTCCCAAATAGTGGAACAAATAATAAGACCGACCGGCCTCGTTGATCCTAAAATAACGATCAAGCCTGTTAAAGGACAAATTCAAGATCTTATTCCGCGGATCGAGGAACGCGTCGGGAAGAAGGAACGAACGCTCGTCACGACGCTAACCAAGCGCATGGCCGAGGATCTTTCCGCATATCTCGAGGAAAGGAAAATTAAGGTAACCTACTTGCACAGCGACGTGGATACTCTCGACCGTATAAAAATTTTGACGAGACTCCGAAAAGGAGAAATCGATGTTTTGGTCGGCGTGAATCTCTTGAGAGAAGGCCTTGATCTGCCGGAGGTATCCTTGGTCGCTATTCTTGATGCCGACAAAGAAGGATTTCTCCGAAGCGAGACATCACTTATCCAAACCATAGGCCGGGCGGCCAGAAACGTCGATGGTG
>JAKAHT010000002.1:0-9952 GCA_021814805.1 bacterium | reverse complement strand
AGAGAAGGCCTTGATCTGCCGGAGGTATCCTTGGTCGCTATTCTTGATGCCGACAAAGAAGGATTTCTCCGAAGCGAGACATCACTTATCCAAACCATAGGCCGGGCGGCCAGAAACGTCGATGGTGAAGTTTTGATTTATGCCGATCAAATGACCGGCTCGATAAAGCAGGCGGTTAAAGAAACCGAAAGAAGGAGAAAACTCCAGATGGCTTATAACGAGAAGCATGACATCACACCAAAAACCATAGAAAAGGAGATAAAAGACATATTGCCGACGGAAGAAATACTCAACCTCGAAACGAAACCGCTGCCGAAATCAAAAACGACGCTCGAAAAATTAATCAAACAAAAAGAACGGGAGATGAAGGAAGCTGCCGAGCACCTCGACTTCGAGCTCGCCGCGATTTTAAGAGATGAAATCAGGATACTTTCGAAGAAAGCGAAAGTATAGAATCCTAAATCATGTTATTAAATCATTCAAAATTGTTAATCGGTAAGTTATAATTACTCCATGAAAATAAACATTGAAAGCACAGGACTCGACCTTACGCCGTCGATTAAGACTTATATCGAGAAGAAGCTCGCGCCTTTAGGGAGAATTATCAAACGATTTGAAACGAAGGGCGAGATAACCGCCTTCGTGGAAGTCGGCCGGTCCACCAAACATCACAAACACGGAGATGTTTTCCGCGCATCGATCGATATTGAAATGCCAGGGAAGAAACTTTTTTCTGAAAATGAAAGTCCCGATCTTAGGACGGCCATCGATATAGTAAAAAACAAAATCAAGGACGATATCCAAAAATACAAAGATAAATCAACGGATAAAAGAAAGTAGTTCCGGTATTTGTTATTTACCCGGTTTAGGTCTAAACTGGGTTCTATACTCCTAGGGGGACTAACCGAGGGGTATTGGCGCATACACGTCAAGAATATTAAATTTACAATTTGAAATTTGAAATCAATTTTCAATGTATTAATTAAATTGAATAAAAATTAACTATCATGAAAGACAAAATCATTATAAAAGGGGCGAGGGAACACAACCTCAAAAACATCAATCTCGAAATACCCAGGGACAAGATGATAGTTATGACCGGACTTTCCGGATCGGGTAAATCATCTTTGGCTTTCGATACCATATTCGCCGAAGGACAAAGAAGATATGTCGAGTCTCTGTCGGCTTATGCTAGGCAGTTTTTGGGGCGCCTCGACAAGCCGGACGTCGACGAAATAGAAGGGCTGTCTCCGGCCATATCCATAGACCAAAAACACCACAGCTCGAACCCCAGATCGACTGTCGCAACCATAACCGAGATATACGACTATCTCCGCGTGCTCTTTGCCCGCATAGGAATACCGCATTGCCCGAAATGCGGCCGGGAAATAAAAAAAATGACCCAGGAAGAAATAGTGGATATTGCTGTCCAAATTTCTAGGGAAACCAAGGAAAAAAGAAACTTAATCATACTTTCTCCGGTTGTCCGCGGCCGGAAAGGGGAATATTACCAAATGCTCTATGATTTCCTGAACGCCGGATTTTCCGAAGTTCGGATAGACGGTAAATATGTAAGCTTGAGAGAAAGAATAGATTTGAGCCGCTATAAACAGCACAATATCGACCTGGTCGTGGACAGGATTCCGGCCAGCCTGGACTATAGAAACAAAGAAAACAGACTGAGACTCGCCGAAAGTATAGAAAACGCCCTGAAATACGGTAACGACGTTGCGACTATCATTACCGACAAGGAAGTATCTCTTTCCGCCAAATACACCTGTCCCGCAGACGGCTTCTCATTCCCGGAGATAGAACCGCGCCTTTTTTCATTCAACAGCCCTTTCGGCGCCTGTGAAACCTGTCATGGCTTGGGAACTGAAAACATTTGGTCGGAGAAAATATGCCCGACTTGTCTCGGAAAAAGACTCAAGGAAGAAAGTTTAAACGTCCTCATAGACGGAAAAAATATTACCGAGGTGACGGCTGTTTCCATAAACGACGCTTACGAATTTTTTACCAAATTGGAAATAAAATTCAAAAAACAGGAAAACCTTCTAACCATTGCCGAAGTGCCTTTGAAAGAAATAAAGAATCGTCTGAAATTCATGATAGACGTGGGGCTTGAATATTTGACTCTCGACCGTAAGGCCGGCACCCTTTCCGGCGGCGAATCACAGAGAATAAGGCTTGCCTCACAGATAGGTTCGAGACTCGTCGGCGCTCTTTATATACTGGACGAACCGACCATCGGACTTCATCAAAGAGACAACGACAAATTGATACAAACCCTGAAAAATCTGCGCGATCTCGGAAATACCATAATCGTCGTCGAACATGACGAAGACACCATAAGGGAATCCGATTATCTTGTGGACATCGGGCCGGGAGCCGGCATACATGGCGGGAAAATTATGGCAGAAGGGCCGCTGCCTCAAATAATAAACGACAAAAAGCAAAATTCTTTGACTTTGGACTATCTCCGCGGCAAGGAATTCATAGCCGTCCCCAAAACAAGGAGGAATATCTCCAAAAATCATGACTCGATAAAACTGAAAGGGGTGAGTGAAAACAATATCAAGGGAATGGACGTCGAAATCCCGCTCCGACGTTTTTCGGTTGTAACCGGCGTCTCCGGATCAGGAAAATCGACTCTCGTCTACGACATACTCTTTAAAAACTTATCCAATAAACTGAATGGTTCACATATGAAAGCCGGCCAGGTTAAAGAAATAAAGGGTCTGGAATATGTGAACAAAGTCATAAACATAGACCAGTCGCCGATAGGCCGTACGCCGCGTTCGAATCCCGCAACCTATGTCGGCGCTTGGGGACCAATAAGAGACTTGTTCGCCTCGACCCCCGATGCGAGAGTCAGGGGCTACAAACCGGGAAGATTCAGCTTCAACGTCAGGGGTGGGCGATGCGAGAATTGCGAGGGTCACGGCGTGATAGCCATAGAAATGCATTTCTTGCCGACGGTTTACGTAACCTGCGACGTTTGCAAAGGAAAACGCTTCGACCGGGAAACACTCGAAGTGGAATATAAGGGCAAAAATATCTACGACGTTCTCCAGATGACCATTGAAGAAGCCATAAAATTCTTCGACGACATACCCTGGCTTTACGACAAACTGAAGATATTGGGAGAGGTAGGGCTCGGTTATCTTGAACTCGGACAATCGGCCACCACCTTGTCGGGCGGCGAAGCTCAAAGGATAAAACTGGGAGCCGAACTCGGCAAGCGCGACACAAGGAATACCGTTTATCTTTTAGACGAACCGACGACCGGTCTCCACTTCGCCGACGTAAAAAAACTCATCGAAGTCATACAAAGGCTGGTCGACCGGGGAAACACCGTCGTCGTTATAGAACACAACCTGGATGTGATAAAAACCGCCGACTGGATAATCGATCTGGGACCGGAAGGGGGAACAAAGGGAGGAAAAATCGTAGCTCTAGGTTCTCCGGAAGATGTAGCCAAGAAGTCGGGAACTTTCACCGGGGAATACCTTAAAAAGGTTTTGAAATGAATTTAGAAACTTCAATTTTTAATTTTTATACTAATTAACCTATAATTTAAACAATGAGAAAACCTAAAACAATCGGCTTGGCACTCGGCGGCGGGGGAGCCAAGGGTCTCGCTCATATAGGCGTCATAAAAACGCTCTTAAGGGCCGGTTTAAAAATAGATTTCGTGGCGGGCACGAGCATGGGAGCTTTGGTCGGCGGCATATACGCCGCGACTCTTGATATAGATTCACTTGAAAGAATCTTCCTCGAAATATCCGAAAAATATTCCGTCTCGAGAAAAATGCTCCACAGAAAAAATAACATTCTTTTCAAAGATCAAAAAGCCGTTGAAAAAATACTGACCGAAAATATAGACGGCTTGGACATTCAAAATACGAAAATACCATTCAAAGCCATAGCCACGGACGTAAAAAACGGCGACGAGGTAATCTTGGAAAAAGGAAGCCTCGTAAAAGCTATGAGAGCCAGTTCTTCCTTGCCGCTCATATTTCCTCCGGTCGAAATGAATGACAGACTTCTCATGGACGGCGGATTCGTGAATCCGGTACCGGTAGATGTAGTAAAAAATATGGGAGCCGATTTTGTTATAGGCGTAGATGTTTCAAGTAAATGGCCTGACATAGAAGATGAGCATTTTTCTATTTCCGGCGTTAAATCAACCATCGTCGACGCTTTCTCGGCCCTAGAATACCAAGTGGCCAAGGAAAGAGTAAAAGCGGCTGATTTTATGCTCCATCCGCCTGTTTTAAGCTATCACTGGGACGATTTCAGACTGACCGAAGAAATAATAGAAAAGGGAATCAACGAAACAGCCAATAACATAAGAGAAATAAGAGAAGCTACCCACTACCCGAAGCCAGTAAAGAGACCTTTGCAAAGTTTTGTCGATTTCATCTCGGGAAACGACTACTGAGGCGCAGGCAGCCGGTACATTTTTCAGACACGCGTCGATTTTCCCAGCGAGAAAACCGCGCTCGACCTCGTCCTCGCTCTTCCGCCTCGCCGGCGGAAACTACGCCCGCTCGGACTCCGCACAGTCTTCGAAACATACCGGCTGCTTGCTTTTTTGCTTTTAAGGGGAAAAATATAGGTAATGAACCTCTATTCGAAACTTCCCGAAACCCCCGGTGTCTACATTATGCGAGACAAGGCGGGGAAGATCCTCTACATCGGCAAGGCTGTGAATTTGAAACGGAGGGTTTCAAGCTATTTCACGCGTCCCCATGATACGAGAATAGAAGGCTTGGTTAAAGAAATAAAAAAAATAGATTTCGAAGAGACGGGCACGGCTATAGAAGCCTTGATCTTGGAATCAAATCTTATAAAAAAACACCAGCCGCCTTTTAATATCAAAGAAAAAGACGACAAGAGCTTCCTGTATGTTGCGATAACAAAAGAAAAGTATCCTAGAATTCTCCTAGTGAGGGGGAAGGATATCCAAGAGGACAAAAAACTTTTCGGCGCAGAATACGGCCCATTCACGTCGGCTTCCAGCATCCGCGAATCGCTCCGGATAATAAGAAAGATTTTCCCGTATGCGACGCACCCGGAACCCTCAAAAACGCAAACGAGGGCTTGCTTTGACTATCAAATCGGTCTCTGTCCGGGAACTTGCATTGGCGCCATATCGAAAAAAGATTATTTAAAGAACATTAAAAACATAAAACTTTTCTTCAGTGGTAAAAAAGAACGGATTATAAAAAGCCTGGAAAGCGAAATGAAAAGAGCAAGTAAAACATTGAATTTCGAACGAGCTGGGGAACTGAAACGCCAGCTTTTCGCCCTCCAACATATTCAAGACGTCGCCCTTATCAAAGAAGATAAAATATCCGGCATTAAAAATTCAGAATTAAAAATTAGAAATTTTCGCATTGAGGGCTATGATATCTCGAATATCTCGGGGACGTCGGCTGTCGGATCTATGGTCGTTTTTACAAATAATGAACCAGACAAAAGCGAATATCGCAAATTCAAAATCAAAACCGTTTTTAAGCCGGACGACTTTGGAATGCTGAAGGAGGTTCTCGAGCGGCGACTCGGGAATAATTGGCCGTTGCCCGATCTTTTTCTCATTGACGGCGGCCGGGGGCAGGTAAGCGCCATCCGAGGGATTCTCGACATGGCGGGAATAAAAATTCCGGTTGTCGGCATAGCCAAGGGGCCGGAAAGGAAAAGAAACGATGTCACGGGCGAAATACCATCATTTACCGATCTTAAAACGCTTATAAAAATAAGAGACGAAGCTCATCGCTTCGCCATCTCTTATCATAAAAAAATCAGGAGACAGACATTCTTAAATTAAGAAATATACTCGTTAAGGAATTCCACAGCCTTGCTTTTTATGCTGTCGCTTTTACCCTCTATTTTACTGCCGGTGAATCTCGAAGCGTCAAGTTTGAAAAGCAAATGCTTGGCAAATAAATCCGCGTCGCCTTTGCCTTTTGCATCTTCCATCTTTCTAACGGCCGAAGCCACTCTTGCCTCCAAATCATGCTGAAGGATGCCTATATTCCCGGCTTCCATCTGAGCGATCTCTTCCGAGGCGAAATTCTTTATTAAATTCTCGGCCATCTCATCAAACGATGTTTCGTTTTCTTTCGAATCCAATCTTTCTTTCATAGCCAAACTATACAACCGTTTCAAAATTCAGGCAATGATGTAAAATAACAATAATGGAGCTTAAAAAACGGCATTCATTGATACTTATACCATTGATATTCGTATTCGCCTTGGCCATTTATTTATTCAACCGTTCACTCGGGGAAGCAAGCTTTTTGGGGCTCGAAACCGTTCCCTGCATCGACCCCACGAAACCGATCACCGAAAACTACACGCTTAACATAGCCATATCCATAAACGGAGAAAGTTATCCCTTAACGGACAACATCGGACACGATTACGGGAATTGTTTGAGAGCGATCCATACCGACAACGGGAGTGGAGAAGTATATGTGGAAACCAATGACGGCAATACCTATACCCTTCAAAATTTCTTCCAAGTTTGGAAGAAGAATTTTACAAGCGACCGGCTTGAAAATTATGTGGCGGGCGGAAACCATACACTCCAGGTATTCTTGAACGGGAAGGAAGTGCAAAACATAACGGAAACTCCGCTTCTTCCCGGTTCAACCATAAACGTTGTATATAAATAATAGGCTTCAGTAACTTATTTTCTTAACAATCCTCTGAGCCAAGGGACAATTTTGGAATCAAGCGTAAGGCGATCTCCGGAATTTATAAGGAGCGACAATGATATGCCGTAGAGCATAAAGTGCGGCCAAAGTAGTTCTCTGAAATAAAGTATCGAGAGAGTTATAAAGACTAAAGATATAAGCACTGTCCAGCGCATGGCAAAACCCAATATTATGAATAGGCCTATAGATATTTCCGCCACTCCGGCCCCGGCAGCGATGTACGAAGCCGCAGCATGGAAAAAATTCACCAAATGATACTCATTGTAAACGTTCACGGTAAGACCCTGATGGACGAACTTTATGGTATAGCCCGCATAAATCAAAGCCACACCATAGAGAACCCTCACTATCGGAGTCTCAAGCCATTTGAACCTTTCAAGCTTTTCCACCCATAATTTTTTGCCGAAAATCCAGCCGTCGAAAGAAAGATAGCGGGAACCGAAAAGCAAAAGCACGATTATTTCACCGAAGTAATTGGCGTAAGTCACCATATACACCCCGAAAGTGAACGTGACGAAAATAAAAACAATGAGAGCTATAAAAGCAGCCAATTCCACCAGCACGCCGAAAAGCACCATAAGGCCGGTCAAAAAGAGCAAGAATCTCACAACCATTCCATAAGGCACCATCGAAAGAGGCAGTTCCGGACCAAGTACCGAATTACTCATCGCTGCATACAAGAAAGAAGCGCTTATAGCGAGCCTTATTATGAGGGGTCCCGCTATTTTAGCTTTCTTTATTATCCCATCCAGTGCCTGAGACAATCTGGAAGCCGACCAAATAAAGACGAATATATAAGAAAAAATGACAGCGAGAGCAGTCAGTAAAAACGTTTTGATGTGGGCCGCATCGAAAAGCGGAGCAAAAGGGTATCTGGTGTAACTCTCCAGGCCGGCTTTAAATTCACTGGCCGTTAAAACGTAAGCTTCGTGAGCCGAAACCACATGAGCCGAAAATAAAAAAGGGGAGACCGCGACAGTAACCCCCATGACAAAAATAATGAAACTTAATTTCTTTTTCATTATTTTTTATTATAACTCCCCGCTGAAAATTTTGACACCGTCCTGGTTTTTTGTTTTAATTACTCGTCATCTCAATAAGACCCATGGAAAGGAAAGATATAAAAAATATAGCCATAATAGCGCACGTCGATCACGGAAAAACAACTTTGGTTGATTCTCTTTTGAAGCAATCGGAAGGTTTTAAAGTTAAGAATAACGCACCGGCCGATCTCATAATGGATTCCAACGAACTCGAAAGGGAACGCGGCATAACCATATTTTCCAAAAACGCTTCCGTTCATTACAAGGACATAAAAATAAACATAGTCGACACCCCCGGCCATGCCGATTTTGGGGGTGAAGTGGAACGCATAATGAGGATGGTAGACGGCGTACTGCTCTTGGTCGACGCCAAAGAAGGCCCTATGCCTCAGACTAAATTCGTCCTCCGCAAGGCTATCCAAGCCGGACACAAGGCCATAGTGGTAATAAATAAGATAGACAAACCTGATGCCCGCCCGGAATGGGTGGTCAACTCGGTTTACGACCTTTTTATAGAGCTTGGAGCGACAGACGAGCAGATAGAATTCCCTATAATTTACGCTTCGGCTGTACAGGGGAAAGCCGGTTTGAAGCCGGATCTCTCGGAAATGAAAAATGTGGAGCCGCTTTTCAACACCATATTGTCCTACATACCGTCTCCAGTGGTCGATGTTTCCAAGCCGACTCAAATGCTCACCGTGAATCTCATTTATGATAATTACAAAGGAAAAGTGGCCATCGGCCGGCTTTATTCCGGAAAAATAAAAAAAGGCATGACCGTGGCCCATATAACGAGAGATGCGGAGATTAAAAAGGAACAGCTGAGTGCCGTGATGCTTTTCGATGGATTGGACAGGATTGATGTCAACGAAGCCGAGGCAGGAGACATAGTCGGGATAGCCGGCATTCCCGATATCTCTATAGGAGAAACCATAGCTGATATTCAAAATCCGGTGGCTTTACCGACCATAAAAATAGATGAGCCGACAATCAAAATGACATTCGGGGTCAATACTTCTCCTTTCGCCGGACAAGACGGCGCTTATACCACTTCGAGAAACATCAAAGAAAGATTGGAACATGAACTCGAAACCGACGTGGCCCTATCGGTCACCCCGACCGATTCTTTCGACAGATGGGTAGTGGCCGGCCGGGGAGAATTGCATCTTTCCATACTCATAGAAAAAATGAGGCGCGAGGGTTACGAGCTTGAAGTATCCAAACCGCAGGTCATTTTCAAAGAAGGCAACGGGAAAAAGCTGGAACCAATGGAACTCGTCTCGATAGAAATCCCCGAGAATTATTCGGGCACTATAATAGAAATGATGGGCAAGCGCCTGGGACTTATGAAAGATATGAAGGTGGACGGCAATACTGTTTTTATGGATTTCGCCGTGCCGACGAGAGGACTCATCGGCATCAGAAACGAATTTCTCACTTCAACCAAGGGATTGGGAATAATGAACAGCATTTTTCTGGGTTACGAAGAATACAAAGGAGAACTTCCGGAAAACGAGCACGGTTCCATAGTGAACACCGAAACCGGCGTCACCAATAATTACGGGCTGGTAGCGGCTCAAGGCAGGGGCAAACTTTTTGTAGAAGCCGGATTGCCGGCCTATGAGGGGATGGTGGTCGGTATGAATGCCAAATCAGGCGATGTTCTGGTAAATGCTTGCCGGACGCGGGAACTTACCAACTTCCGGGCCAAAAACGAAGGCCTTCAAGATCAACTCGAAGTACCCTTGAAACTCACGCTCGAAGACGCTTTGAACTACATAAACGACGATGAACTCGTCGAAATAACTCCTAAGAATATCAGGATAAGGAAAATGTTCTTGACGGAAAACGAACGGAAAAAACACAAGAGGGAAAACAACAATAAAGAATGACGAAAAGGGCTTGTTCTAAATGAACAGGCCCTTTAAAATTATTAAATATGTCTATTTATTACACAGCCAAAAGAAAAACCAGATTGTTTGATCCGGAGTCGGAAGAACCATTTTTGATATCCCGGAGCGGCATAGAACTTTTTATGGAATGCCCCCGCTGTTTCTACCTCGATAAAAGACTGGGAACGGCCAGACCCAATGGTTTTCCCTTCAGTTTGAACAATGCGGTTGATGCGCTTCTAAAAAAAGAATTTGATATGCACCGGGCGGCCGGATCTAAGCATCCACTCAT
>JAKAHT010000013.1 GCA_021814805.1 bacterium | reverse complement strand
GGCCTAATTCAAAAAAAGAATTATATCCTAAATCCTCCACCTTCATTTTCTCTAATGATAACACTCGGCATCAAGCCATAAAACAAATTATAATGGCGGCCCAGGGCCGCCATTTTCATTCTGGCTCTCCGGGTAGGACTCGAACCTACAACCATCTCCTTAACAGGGAGCCGCTCTACCATTGAGCTACCGGAGAATAAAAATTTGCTCTTGCGAACTTTTTGATTATAATATAATTTGCATGGAACGCAAGGAATTAATCCGAACTATCTATCTTTATCTCTTTTCACTGATAGGACTTGTGATAACAGTGATAGGTCTTGTGAATATAGTTAATTTGGGGTTAAAATCGTTCATATTCGTGAAGGCCGACCAGCCGATAATTTATCCGGCTTATCCGGCAAAACCATCCTCGACTCCGGCAGATGAAGCAGCTTACAACTCAGCTCAAGAGGATGCCCAAAAGAAACAGGAAGAAAGCCAGCGAGAAAGGACAGCGGCCGATGCTTTAGCCATGATAATAGTCGGATTGCCGCTTTTCGTTTATCACTGGAAAACAATTCAGAAAGACAAGAAATCTTAAAAAATAAATCCCCCTATAGCTCAGTTGGTAGAGCACCTGCCTTTTAAGCAGTGGGTCCCAGGTTCGAATCCTGGTGGGGGGACAATAAACGAAGGAATAATAATCAAAAACACCGAATTAAAATTCGGTGTTTTTTATAGGACCCAATTGAAGTTACACAGCTATTTCACACGTGCCGCCGACACAGGCCAATTCTTTCGCTCCCTGGGTTTCATCCTCTTTTTCGTAGAGAAGTATTTGAGAGAAATCAACCGGCGGGAACTGGCTTACCAATTCCTTATATCTTTCTTCCGTTATTTCTTCATAGGGAGCTAATTGGTAAACGAAGTCTTCGCGCGGCAGGAAAGACAGACCGCCGATCATGTCCCAATTTTCATAAAGCCAGTTGGCGACACCGATCCATTCATTCTCACCGACAGAGATAGTGACCGACGGATTGTGCTCGGTGTAGTTTTCTTTGACCATTTTCCAGTACTCGAGCTGCTCGAGGGCCGAAAGATCATTTTTTACTATCGATTGGTCGGGAGCTTTTATAGGAAATTCCAAAACGTATGTGGTCGCGTTTTCGTTGTTTTGTCCGACCTCGGGATGAAAAGGAACTTTTTGATCGCGAAGCATTTTAAACAAACTGTCGGTAGCCGAAATTCTTATCCTTCTTATGTAATACTGAGCGTGCCTCGGGTGCAAACCTGAAGCAGCATCAACGAGCTGAGATACGGTTCCCGAAGGCTTCACGCATGTTACAGCCGCCGATTGGTTAATGCCGAATTTTTTGGCGTATATTTTATTGGTCTCCACAGCCATTTCTTTTATCTTCTTTAAAGTCTCATGGTTTCTAACGGCCGGCGAATCCCATTGGCCGGTTATGGAAACTCCGAGGAGCCTTTCTTCATCGCAGTTCTTTTTCCATTCGGAGGAAAGATAAGGAAAATCGGTTAACATTGACTGATAGGTGCCTAAAATTGAAGCAAGTCTTGCTTTTCTTAAAAGTGTCTCTTCCGTATCCTCAAATCTGGCCACTATCTCAGACAGGTTGCAGAATTGCTTCGATCTCAGGACTATTTCCCCGCAAGGATTAGTGCCGGATGTCGAAATGTGGCTTTTAAAGAGTTTCCAGCGCCTTTCCGGAAGCTGGCGTTCCAAACCGCCTCTGTTGAATATTCCCCGCTCTCCGCTGCCGCTTTTAGCTAAAGCCAGCCATTCCTCCAAAAACGTGGCAGCTGAGGGTTTTTCATTATAAACAGCCGAATTATTAGCCATAGCCCTTTGGGGCTCGGTAATAAAGAATTGGCCGAATTTAGCCATCTGCATTTCCTTGTCATCCAGATCGGAAAGAGATATTAAAGCCGTCCGCCTCACGCCACCCATAACCACTACCTCGCCTATTTTACAGATAATATCATGAACATCTATCGTGGAAAGTCTCCGGCCTTGCTTGGCTAATATCTTTCTTCTTGAAAATTCCAGGACAGCTCTCAAAGGTTCCGGTCCGGAGCTTCGGCCGCCCATAGTTTTCAAACGGGCCCCTTGAGGTCTAAGCTTCGAGAAATCAAAATCGATATCTTCGCCGTTAAACCAAGTATCGAGTCCCAAAACCAAGGCGTCGCACCATCCCTCTTTGCTGTCTACAACAACATGCGTTTCCAATTTCTTGCCGGTTTGTTTTTTAATTTGAGGGAATTGTTCGACCGTCTCATGCTCAACCGAAAACCCAACTCCGGCGCCACACATAGAGAGATACATTATTTCTCCCAAATCCCTGGATTTAGTCGGAGCAACGAAAGAACAGTTGTAAGCCGAGACATTAGTAACTTCCGAAGCGTGTCCGGCGCTCCAAAGAAGTCTCATTGATGGCATAACCTCTTGTCTCAAGATTGCTTGTTTGATTTCTTCATATTCTTCGTCCGTCAATTTGTTACCTAATTTCTTTTTCATAAAATTGACGTATCGTTCAATAGTCTCAATCCAAGTCTCCCGTCTTCCTTCTTCTTCCAGCCATCTGGAATATGATCGGTAGTAAATAAATTCGCCCAAAGGATTCCTAAAATATTTTTTACTTTCTATCGCCAGATCATGCACGTATTCGGGAATCGTCTTTTTTGCATTTCTCAACTGCGCTCGTTCTTCACGATAAAGAATGTACGACTTGGCTGTCTGAGAAAATTCAGCCGCCATAAGTTCTTCTTCGACTACGTCTTGTATTTCTTCTATTCCCAGCACATGATCCGGGGAATATTTTCCGCTCAAGGATTTTAAAACCTTTTCAGAAACTTTTTCGGCGCTTTTTTCATCTCCTTCCCCGGTCGCTTTCATTGCTTTCTCAATAGCGCGCGTTATTCTTTCCTGGTCAAAGGGGACAATTTGACCTTCGCGCTTTTTCACAGAAGTGAAGGGTGCTGTGTTCATAAATTTTTATTTTTTGGGCGACTTTTTTTAAAAAATTCTTTTCGTATAGGTAATTTTAAACCCAAAGCCAAACCCTTTATAGTGGATAACTCCGAGAAATGAAAAGTCCGCCTTATTGGCGGACTTTTCAGCTGAAAATTTGACTAGTTTTCGAAAATTATTTCTTCTTTTTTCTGAGGAATGCCGGTATTTCCCAGGCCTCAGGCTTCTCACCTTTTTCAACCTTGGTTGTTTTTTGATTTTCCTCCTGTTTGGCACTTTCCACGATTCCCATATCGATTTGTTTTTTCATTTCAGTTTCTTTTTCTTTTCTTTGAGAAATCAAACTCTCATCAATTTTTTTCACGCCACTTTCACTCACCATAAACAAATTGGGGATGGCTCTTTTCTCCGAAAACATTCCGTTAAATCCGGTCGCAATAACCGTAACTTTGATGGCTTTATCCTTGAGAGTACGATCGTAGTAAGCCCCAAAAATTATTTTAGCGCCCGGATCTAAGTTGGCCGAGATGGCTTTCGCGATATCGTTTATTTCCGACATTTTGAGATCTCTCGTACCGGCCACTGAAAAGAGGACTCCCTTCGCGCCATCGAGCGTCACTTCAAGAAGAGGCGAGTTGATGGCGGAGCCCACGGCTTTTATCCCTCTGTCTTGCCCCGTAGAAATTCCGATACCAATAAGTGTAGTGCCGGCTTCTTTTAAAATTGATTTTATATCCGCAAAGTCGACATTGATTATGCCCGGCATATTAATGAGTTCAGCCAGAGCCTGAACTGCTTGTTTTAAAACATCGTCAATGTAAGAAAAGGCTTTATGTATCGGTGTGTCCTTTTGGATGACGGTAAAAATTCTGTCATTCGGAATAACGACGAGGGCATCAACTTTGTCTTTAAGTCTCGCGAGACCCTCTTGAGCTATAGTCGCTCGCTGAGTTCCTTCGAAGGTGAATGGTTTGGTTACCACAGCCAAAGTGAGTATGCCTTTTTCTCTGGCAATTTCCGCGATGACCGGCGTCGCGCCGGTCCCGGTGCCGCCTCCCATGCCGGATGTCAAGAAAATTATATCGGCTCCTTCCAGTATTTCCCCTATTTCCGATCTGTTCTCTTCAGCTGCTTGCTTGCCTATCTCCGGATTCATGCCGGCTCCAAGTCCTCTCGTCAAAGCCTTACCTATATAAAGCTTCTTATGAGCCACTGAATAATCAAGATCTTGTTTGTCGGTATTTACAGCAATAAATTCAACCCCGCGAGGCTTTTCTCCCGAAAGCATCATCCTCGTCACCACGTTTCCGCCCATGCCACCCACTCCCACCACCTTTACTTTGGTAATGCCGTCTTCTTTTTTATTCGACTTGGTTTGTCTTGGAGTCGACGAAACTTTGGACTTGCGATTTCTTCTCACTTTTTTAGCCATATGGTTAAGGAAGGAGATTCCTTAGAAAATCTTTAATTGACCTTATTTTTATTGCGGGCTTACCCGTTTCTTCCCCCGATTTTTGCATCAAGCCGACAGCCACCGAAAATTCAGGATCGTCGATCATTTCCTTATGAGCCGGATTCAATATCTCAAACCGGTTTAAATTTGGAAATCCGACTTGGGCCGGCAGTTTCATTTCTTCCCTCAAAATGTCATCCATTTTGTAAAGCTTGACTCCGCCGCCGGTCGCTACCACTCCTCCCGGGAGTTGAACGCTTCGCCCTATAGCTTTGACCTCATTATTTATTAAATCCAATATTTCTGCAACTCTCACTTCTATTATCTCCGAGAGGAATTTCCTGGAAATTTCTCCTTCACTTTTGCCGTCTATATCCGACAGCTTTATCACATCTCTTCTCCCCACTCCGGAGGCCACCGCGGAACTGTAACTCAACTTCAATTTCTCAGCCAACTCGACGGAAATTTTGAGACCTATGGCTATATCGTTCGTAATATAGGAAGAGCCTATGGGTATGGTTTTCGCGTGAAGTATTTTCCCTTCTTCAAATACGGCGATGTTGGTGGTTCCGGAACCGAAGTCGATGAGCATCACCCCCAAATTTTTCTGCTTCTTAGAAAGAACTGCTTCCGAGGCAGCTAAAGGATTGAAAACCAGCCCGCCGATCGAAGCGCCGACCGAATCGAAAAGTTTTATCAAAGGATTTATCTGGGAAGAAACTCCTTCTATTATGAGCGTTTCAACCTCCAATCTGTTGCCGGGCATGCCTAAAGGATCCAAAATGTCTCCAATGTCATCCACGATATATTCCTTGGTTATATTGTGCAAAACGAAAGAATTCGGACTGGCTTTAAAAGCTAAGGAAAGTTGATTAACTTTCTCAATATCTTCCCCTTTTATTTCTCTCGCCACATTCGATATGGCCACTGCTCCCCTCGAGGGCCTCGGCTTCACATGCTCGCTTTGGACGTTGATGAAAATGTTCTCCGTGGCTTTCTTGGAAACTTTTTTTATATCTTCTATGAGTTCCCCCAGAGAATCGGCTGCTTCTTCGAAATCAACCAAGACGCCTTTTCTGAAACCGGCAGAAGGCTTTTTAAAAACAGAAATCACGGAAAATAATCCGTCTTTTTTTTGTTCAGCTATGATGCCTTTGAACTGAGAAGATCCTAAATCGAGGCTGGTTAAGATTTTTGGCATATTTTATTCCAGATTTTATGCTCTAATTTATTCATCATTATAGCATTTCTTTCGCTTGAATGGGTATATCCCAAAAGATGAAGAATACCGTGGACGAGTAAAAATCCGAGCTCTTCTTTTTTTTCCTCCACATGGTCCGGTGCTAAAAATATTTCACCGATAAATTTGGAATCCCCGAGATCAGGCCTCGGCATTCCCGAGGGAACTTCGAAGCTTAAAATATTAGTCGTCTTATTTTTATTCCTGAATTTACAGTTCAATTTCTTCATCTTTAGATCGGAAATCAAAAATATCTCCACCGCGAGATGATCCTTTTTTAAATCTTTAAAAGAAAGAAGGGCTGTTTTCTTCAAAGCCCTTTCAAACTTGCCGAATCTTTTTTCCTCGGAAAAGACCGATATCCTGTTCATTGCCGGTTTCTTGTTAATTTGGAATTTTGCTTTTAACCATCTCGCTCACCTTAGATGCGTCGGAAAAACCGCCGGTTCTTTTTATCACCTCTCCCATAACCCGGCCGAAATCTTTCCGGCTGGCCGGCTGAAGTTCGGCCACAACTTCGTTAACTATTTTCAAAATTTCTTCATCCGACATGGAGGGAGGCAGATATTCTTCCAATATTTTAAGTTCCCCTTCTTCTCTGGAAGCTAGGTCTCCACGACCGTTATTCGAAAACACATCAAAGGACTCTTTTCTTTTTTTAGCTTCCTTTCTTAAAAGATCTTCCAATTCTTTTTCGGATAAAACTTCTCCTTCCCCCTTGCCTCTTTTTTCTATTTCTTTGTTTTTAATACTTGAAAGCAAAAACCGCAAAGCTCCGACCTTGAACTCGTCCTTGGACTTCAAGGCTTCTTTCAGATCTTTTTCGATTTTTTCTTTCAAGTCCATTTATTTACTGTTGTAACCAAGCTTTCTCATTTTTTTGACCTCTTTAGCTTTTTTGGCTTTATATATCGCCGAGGATCTTCTTTTTATTTTATTTTGAGGCCGGCTGGAGAACCTTCTCTTTTTTACTTCCTTTAAAACTCCGCTTTGCTGCACCCTTTTGCTGAAACGATAAAGGAATGTTCCCACACTCTCGTTTTTTCTTTTTCTTATTTCCATTTTATTTTTTTGTTGTTTACGACCGTTTATTTCACGCTTAGAATTTTTTCTTTTATCTCATCCAACGATTCCTTAGGCGGATTATTAACCACGCCGTGAACCGAACCTCCTCCGTCGCTCGACCATCTCGGTATTATGTGGATATGCAAATGATCGATTGATTGGCCGGAAACTCTGCCGTGATTTATACCTATAGTAAAACCGTCCGGAGAGAAGGCTTTTTTCAGCGTATCGGTCATTTTTTTCACCGCTTCAAAAACTGGACCGACAGACAAGTCATTGAGATCGAGTATATTCTCAGCATGGGATTTGGGTATTATCATTGTGTGGCCGGGAGCCCTCGGATTGACGTCCAAAACACCCAAAGCATAGTCATCTTCGTAGACCACCGAAGCGGGGATTTCTTTTTTGGCTATTTTACAAAATAAACAATCCATTGGTTTCTTTATAGGTTAATATTGTCCGTAACTATTCGTTATTTAACCTCTTTTTAACTTCCTCCACAAGCTTATCCACCAAGATGGTTTCCTGGACGCCGGAAGTCATATCCCTAAGTATTATGGTGCCGTCAAAAACTTCCTTTTGACCCAGAAGCAGGGCTAGCTTGATGCCCATTTTTTCGGCGGTTTTAATTTGAGCTTTCAGTGTTTTTTTGCCGACCATTTCTACCACAGCCACGCCGGAAAGCCTCAGTTTGTTCATTAGTTTCAAGGCTCCCTTTTTGGCCTGATCTCCTATCACAAGGAAGAAAACCTTCGGCTTGGCCTTAAACCTCGGATCGACGTTCTGGCGTTTCATTGCTTCTATCGTTCTTTCTATGCCGAGACTACCGCCCACAGCGGCAATTGATCTCTTGAAAACGGCTTCGGAAACATAGTCATAGCGGCAACCAAAAGCCAGAGGATGGGGTATTTCCGGGACCGTAAATTCAAAGATGGTTCTATTGTTTAGCTCGCTCGTCGAAACAAGCCTCGAATCCGGCTCGTACGATATGCCGTTGTCTTCAACGAGTTCCAAAACCGATTTCAGGTGATTATTGCAACTCGTGCAAAGATAGTCGAAGATGATGGGGCTTTCTTCCCTTAGAGCCCGACAACCATCTTTTTCACAGGAAAGAAGAAGAAAAGGATTTATCTCGTAATTTTTAGCACACTCGCGGCAAACATCCTTTATTTTATTCCGGTAATAATTTTGGAACTTCTGTTTGAAGGTATTCCGGCAAACATGACAGCCGGAACTTCCTATTTTAAGAGTTAACTTGTTAAGCTTGAGGCTTTTGAAGAAATCATAAAGGGCTATTATCACTTCCCCGTCGTATATGGGGTCGGCATCGCCCACCACCTGGAAACCTAATTGATGGAATTCCTTGAAAAAATATTCATCCGGCTTGATATCTCTAAAAACCGGACCGAAATGGAAAACCTTGAGCGGATAAGCAAAATAAGCCAGCTTGTGATCGATGAAGTTCCTTAAAACAGATTCACGAAAACTGAATCTCAGAGCCGATTTAACCCGGCCGACTTTTAAGGAAAAAATTTTATCCTCCAAAACCTCCTTGTCGGCGCCGAAAGAATTCTCGAACGTTTCGTATTTTTCTATCACAGACGGATCTATGAAATAAAAATCATGAAGTTCGCTTATGGCCCGACCGGTCTCGAGCATTTGTCTCCAATAAACTTGATCCTTGGGAACGACGTCCGGCATAGCTTCCACGCCCAAAGATATCTGCTGATTTTTTTGTTTGTTCTTCATTTATTGTTTAAGTGTACTTGTACTGTAATTAGGCGCGCCGAAAGCCATAGCTGTCTGAAGAGGCCAAAGTCGGAGCCTTACCATTCCCACGACGTCATTCGAAGGAACCGGCCCCCAACTCCTCGAATCATAACTGAAATTTCTGTTATCACCCATAACGAAATATTCATTGGGTCCCAGAGTTTCTTCGAAATTAGTGGTAGCCATTTTTTGATCGACATAAGGTTCGTTCAAAACCAAATTTTTTCCGTTATCCAAGATTGATACGATGCCGTTCTTTATAATCACCGTTTCACCAGGAAGACCTATTATTCTTTTTATGAAATAAGAACTGGGGTCTTTGGGATATTTTAAAACTATTACTTCCCCCCTTTCCGGCTGTCTCAAGTGGTAGGTTAGCTCGTCAACCAAGAGGTAATCGCCGTTCATAAACGTCGGCTCCATGCTCGATCCCGAGACGAGAAAAGGCTGAGCCACGAAAGTTCTTACTAAAATAACGGCTGCCACGGCTATGGCAACCGTCTCGAGCATTTCGAGCAATGACCAAAATATCTTCTTCATTTATAATCATATTATACTATTAAAGTAATGCCTAAATTGCAAACCAAACCTCAGATTAAACTCATTGCCGGACTCGGCAATCCCGGAGAAGAATACGCCAACACTTTCCACAACGCCGGATTCAAATTTGTGGAATTTCTTTCAGGCAACGAAAGTATTTGGAAAGAAACGGATTCATTTTTTTATTTCAAATACGAAAAGATTATCCTCGCTAAAACAAAAAGCTTCATGAACGACTCCGGCCGGTCGGTTTCTAAAATGCTTCACTATTTCAACGTCGGACCGGAAGAAATAATTCTGGCCCATGACGATTCCGATCTTACGCTCGGTGAGTATAAAATACAGTTCAACAAAGGAGCGGCTGGACACAAAGGCGTTTCTTCCGTAATTTCGAATATCAAATCAAAAGAATTTTGGCGGGTAAGGATAGGCATAAGAGAAAGCGTGAACGGCATCCCTCGCAAGAAAGCCGGCGATTTTGTCCTTAAAAAAATAACTTCGACCAAACAAAAAGAACTTGAAAAATGCTTTTCTTCCATCAAAGAGGATTTGGAAATATAAGCCCTTGTCTTATTGGACTATATTGAAAGAGATATCAAAACTGACTGAGTTATTGTTTTGAGTTACTATTTGGGTCAAAGGCAGGTTTACATTCGAAAATTGGCTGTCGGATGAAAGGGCGTTTTTGAAACTCAAAACCGTATCATAATTGGGGGCGGAAGCAGATATATTTACCGGCGAAGAAATGGAATTTATATCTATCGACTGTATGGTTATATGGTCGGCAGCAGAAAGATCAGATAAGTGTTTTATTGGAGTATAAAAATCCTGACTGGCCCCTCTTACATTATTTATTTCCTGAATCATCGAGTTGAAGGCTGCTGATTTGCTTTCTAAATCGGCCAATTTAGCCGTATCGAGCGGCGGTTTAAAATCGGAAAGATTGGCCGTGGCAATCTTATATTGGCTGACGACAAAGAGAGCGCCGGCAATATAGGCAATAAGGAGCAGAGCCAAGACACTCCCGAGTATCCCACGCCATAAAGAAACGAAATTCAGTATTTGCTCGTCATAAATAGCTTTCGAAAGATCTTCCCCTCCCAAATTAATGGATAAAAGATTCTTGTTATCCTCGTCGCTCTGCCACCTCATGGCGGCTCCGACAACGGAATAGAAAACCGGATTGGCTTTTATTTGGGAAGATATGATTCTGCCAGTCTTCAGACTGAAATTTTCTTTCACAACGTTTTCTATCTCGTTCTCAAAGCCGGGAGCCAAGATAAGAATGGAATCGGGAGAAATTCCGAACTTGCCGGAGGTGAAATTTAAAACCTTTCTTATTTCTTCGACCACCGCTCCGTCGAAAACATCGCGGGGTATGGAAGGCAAGGTCCCCTGGACGGACTGCCAAGATCTGAAATAGCTGAAATAAATATTACCGTTTATCAATATGAAAAGTTCCAAACCGTCTGGAGAAACCTCAAAAACCAAAACCAATTTTTTGGAGATAATGGAGGTTTTTTTCATGAACCGGCTTATAGCCACAGCTTGGAATTCAAAAGAAACTGGAATAAAGCCGGCTTCAATAAGAGCTGCTTGGTAAGCCCCAACTTCTTTTTTCTCCGCAAAAGCACCGAAGAATTCATAATCCAAATCGTGTTCCGATATTATTTGAGCACTCATATTGGCCTCATCCTTCGGTATCGGAGATATCATTTCTAAGTTCAAGTTAACCGATTCTCCTATTTCTTCGGGGTTTAGGTTGGGCACTGAAAAACTCTGCGTAAATACAAGAGGTGTCGGCAAAACCACGTTCACTCTGAAAACTTTGTCTTTCTTTTCTGGAGAAATTTGTGATTTTAATGCAGCCAAAGCCTCAACAAAATGTTCCCGGTCGGCAAGCTTACCACTCGAGATTATTCCAGGAGAAAGCTTAACCGCCGAAGTCCTGACATCCCCTCCTTCCATAATTGAATACTTTACGGCTGCGCCGGTTATCTCGAGACCGTCAATCCTGGGCTTGGAGCTTAATTTTTCTATTATGTTTACTATTTTTTTAAAAAATTTTCCCATTTGTGTTTTATTGAACTGCTATTTCATTCAAAGATTCGAGCTCCAGACTGCCGGTCACATAATCAACAACCACTTTGGCTACCACTTTATCCTGCCTTGTCCCGGCTATGCCGAGCGAAGTTATGGTGTAAGTGTAATAACCGTTTGCAAGCACACTTGAAAAAGTCACCGTAGCGCTGTCGCTTCCCACGCTTAAACCATAACTTGGGTTGGAACTGCCGAAATCTTTGTTTTTGGAAATTTGCATCAAAGCGTCGTTTATTCCAGAATAAGCCGCTTCCGATGCTCGCACTTGAAGTCTTTCTCCGAATCCGCTGCCGCTCGCAAAGTAAGAAGTAAGCGAACCAGCAACTACTATTTCAATAATTATACCACTCACGAGAAGCACGAACGGTAGCGCTATCTGCCCTTTTTTCAGGCTCATATACATTCATAATAACAAATCCCGCGCCTTTT